>JACCVE010000266.1 GCA_013698285.1 Chloroflexia bacterium
GGCGTGAGCGAGGAGGCATCGGCCGGCGAACGTCCCGTCGCACCGGGGCTCTGGTCGATGACCGGCTGGATCCTGGACAACCCCGCCGTGTCGACGATGATCCTGAGCGGGGCCATCGTCGCCGTGATGGCCGATGTCTCGGACACGCTCCAGCCGGTCTATGTCCGGAGCGTCCTCGGGACCGATCCCGCGAACACCATCTACGTCTTTGCCCCCGGCGCCATCGGGAGCCTGTTGGGCACGGTCCTGGCCCCGTTCTTGATCCGGTGGCCCGGAGAACGCTGGCTGGCGGCGCTGTCGGTGATCGCCTTCGCCGTGGCGATGGCGATGTTTGGGCTGATCGAGCAGGTGACACCCTGGCTGGCCCCACTCAATCCCCTCCGGCTCCTCAATGAGGGGGCGATGGGATTGGAGGAGCCGATCTTGGCGGCGGGAATGATCGCCGTCCCGGCCAAGTTCGGCGCGGCGGCGGCGGCGGTCAGTGTCCAGACGTACGTCAATACGCGCGTTCCGATCGCTGGCCAGGGGACGACCTTCGGCATCCAGGCCACCCTCCAGAGCGGTCTCGGCATCGTCGGGACCCTCGGCCTCGGCGCCTTGGCAGACGCCCTCGGCACCCGATTCGTGTATCTCGTCGCGCCCGCCCTGGTCACCGCCGGTGTGATCTGGCTGATCCGGACGAGCTATCGCGCGGGCAACGAGCCAGCGCCATCCCGGCGAGCGACGCTCGCGTCACTCTGGAAGGAGCCGGGCGACGCGGACGTCGTTGGACCTGACCACCGGCGAGACGATGCACCGATCGAGTAGCGGAGCGTTCGCGGGGCATCTGCCGGCACACCCCACTACAGGTCATCGGATCGTGGCCGTACCTTCGCGACATCTCCCACCCCGTCGAGACTCATCTTCTCGGGCAGTCGGATCGTCACGCGGGAGGGAGGCCCCTCATGCCTGTCCCGCCGTGTCCGCCGGCAGTGAGAGGGGATCTCGGAGAGGGCTCCTCCCGACGAGGTGACCCGGCAGCGCGCGGCGGGCGGGCAGCGATCCGTTCGCCCCGGAGCAGGATCGACGGGGCATCGGGGCCGTGGCACCGCACCGCACGGGGCCGTGTCCCGGAGGCGCGGTATGGTCGATGCGACGGGACGACCAGACCAGCCGGTAATGGGGCATAGGCGGCGGTGTCGATTAGACTGGTCCGAGCAGCATTGGCTCCCGGGGCATCACGGACCCGTTCTCCCCGTGATTCGGTGAGGGACTGCCAATGTTGGCCGTCCCTTTTTCTCTTCTTCTTTTCGTCTCCAACGGCACATTGGCGACTTCGGGGAACACGATGGACGGTGGCTGGCAGTTCAACCCCGCGGCATCCCTGCTCGCCCTGGCGGTGCTGAGTGGACCCCTGACCTGGCTAGTGGGAAGGTGGCGCCCCGGTCTGGCGTGGGTGGCGGGGGCCCTGTTGGCGGGCGGTGGCCTGACGACGACCATCGTCGCGATCGCCACCGGCGATAGTGGGGTCGATGTGGCCTGGGCTCCCTCCTGGGGGCTCCGGCTCGCGTTCGACCTCGATGGTCTGGCCCGGCTCTATGCCCTCCTGGCGACCGGCATCGGCCTCCTGGTGGTGATCTACGCCAGGCGCTATGTGCCCCTGCACCTCCACCACCAGGGTCGCGACGAGCGGGAGGCGGGGCCCTTCTTTGCCGCGTTCCTTCTCTTCATGGGGGCGATGCTAGGCCTGGTCATGGCGCGGGACCTGATCGCGCTGTTCGTGTTCTGGGACGTTACGGCGTTGGCCTCCTATCTCCTGATCTCCTACGACCGGCAGGATGCCAATGCCCGGGCCTCCGCCCTGATGGCGCTCCTGGTCACGGGCATCAGCGCGCTCGGCCTCCTGGTGGCCGCGTTGCTGATCGAGGACCGGTACGGCACCTTCGACCTGGGAGCGGTGATCGCGGCGGCTGAGGCCGGGGATCACTCCCTGGGCCTGACCACGGGCATCCTGATCGTGTCCGCGGCCCTGGCTAAGAGCGCCCAACTCCCCTTCCACTTCTGGCTGCCCCGGGCGATGGCGGCACCGACGCCGGTTTCGGCCTACCTGCACTCGGCGGCAATGGTCGCGGCCGGGGTCTTCCTGATCGGGCGGTTCTATCCGCTGCTGGCGACCGAACCACGCCTGCTGGACGGGCTGGCCGTGGTCGGCGCGGGATCGATGGCCATCTCCGGGGTGCTGGCGACGACCCGGGCGGACATCAAGCAAGTGCTGGCCTACTCGACGATCTCCCAGTATGGATATGTCGTGCTGATGCTGGGCCTCGGCGGCCAGGGCCACTATGGCGCCGTGGCGGCGGTGTTCTACGTCGTTGCCCACGCCCTGGCCAAGACCGCCCTCTTCTTGACGGCCGGGGCGGTCACCGAGGCGACGGGCGAACGGCGCCTGGACCGGATGGGTGGGCTCTGGCGCTCGATGCCGGCCCTGGCGGCCGGGAGTGGGGCCGCGGCGGCGGGCCTCGCCGCGCTGCCGCTGACCGTCGGCTTCTTCAAGGATGAGCTGTTCTTCGCCGCCGCCCTGGAGCGGGGGCCGGCCGCGGTCGCCGTCGCCGTGGGCGGGGCGACGCTGACGATCGTCTACATCGGCCGGTTCTGGGGTGGGATCTTCCTGGGCCCGAGGCGGGCGACGGCGGATCCGGTGCCCCTCGCGCTGGTCGGGCCGGTGGTGGTGCTCGGGGCGGCGATCCTGTTGACGGGGGTGGTCCCCGGGCCGGTGGCGCGGCTGGCCGAGGCGGCGGCAGCGGTGAGCCTGCGGGAGGCGATGACAGTGTCGCCCGCCTACCACCTCGATACCCGGCCGGAGAACCTGATGGCCCTCGCCAGTTTCGTCCTGGGCGGGACGCTGCTGGCGACGCGACGATTCTGGTCCCCGGCGGCGATGGGCCTGGCACGGATCGGCCAGCGATTCGGCCCGGCCCGTGCCTATGGACGTGGTCTGGACGGGTTCGAGCGGTTCTCCGGCGCCATGCGCCGGGTCGAGGTCCGTGACCTCCGGGGCCGCGTCGCGACCATCTTGCTCCCGGCCGGCGTCCTGGTGATCATCGCGCTGATCGCCACCCCGACGCGAGACGCCTTTTCCTTCGGTACGATCCAGCGTGGAGACGCGGGCCTGGTGATGATCCTGATCGCGACCTGCGGGGCGGGCATCGCCAGCACGCTGCCCCGGGATCACCTCTCGATGGCGCTGACCGTCTCGGGCGTCGGGTATTGCCTGGCGGTGACCTATGCCCTCTTCGGGGCACCCGATGTGGCGCTGGTGGCGGTCCTCGTGGAGACGATGTTCGCGTTGCTGTTCCTGGGCATGTTGTCCCTGCTTCCCCGCCGCGTGCTGGCCGAAGAGGCCGCCGAGCCGGAGAATCATCACCACGGGCGCCGCGACGCGGCGCTGGCGGTGATCGCGGGGGTGATCGCCCTGGTCGTGTCATGGAGTGCGCTCTCTCGCCCCACGTTCCGGGAATCGGTCGCGGTGGACTATATCGAACTGGCACCCGACGCCCATGCGCGGGACGTCGTGACCGTGATCCTGACCGACTTCCGGGGTCTCGACACGATGGGCGAGATCACGGTGATCGGGATCGCGATGCTGGGTATCGCCGGGCTGCTGCGGCGAGGGCGGCTGCGATGAGCCCATCGTCTCGATATCAGGTGGACGCGGCCCAGTCCCGCATCGACCCGAGCGTCACCACGGTGCTGACCCAGACGGTCGCCCGCCTGCTGCTGGTGCCGATCTTCATGGTCGCCCTGGCGATCCTGGTCAAGGGGTACGCCGATGTCGGCGACGGGTTCAGCGCCGGGGTCGTGGCCGCCCTCGGGGTCTTGCTGCAGGACGTGGCGTTCGGGTACCGGGCGATCGGGCGACTGACGATCGTCCGCCTAGCACCCTACGGCGCCCTGGCCGGGGCCTTGATCGCCCTCGGGGTGACCTTCGTCCCGGTGCTGACCGGCGAACCGCTCCTGCGCCACAGGCCGGGAGCGGGAGAGCCGGTGGCCCACCTCGGGGCGCTGGAACTCATCACCCCGGTCCTCTTTGACATCGGCGTGTTCTTGGTCGTGTTCGGATTCGCGGTGGGGGTGATCGGGATGATCGCCCGGATGCACCCGCGACCAATCGGGCCGTCGCGCGGGACCGGAGCAACGGGAGGTGATGAGGGGTGACGTTATTGTTCGCGGTGGCGGTGGCGATCCTGTTCGGCAGCGGCGCCTATCTCCTCCTGAAGCACGACTTGGTCCGGGTAGTGATCGGGATGGTGCTGATCTCGAACGCGGCCAACTTGTTCATCATCTCGGCCGGGCTCTCGCGGGGGCAGGCCCCGATCTATCCCCTTGCCGACGGTGAGCCGGTCAGCGACCCGCTGGTCCAGGCGATGACCCTGACGGCGATCGTGATCAGCTTTGGGGTCGCGGCCCTCTTGCTGGCCCTGGTCTATCGGGTCTATACCAGTCACCTCTCGCTCGACCTCGACGAACTGGCCGAGGCCGACGAGCGGGACGAGGCGGTCCGGGACCTCGCGACGTTGACGGGGAGACAGCGGTGAGCCTCGACCTGACGGTGCCCCTGGGCCTGGCCTGGTTCGCGGCCATCGGCCTCGCGTTCTTCGATGGACGGCGAGCGTGGGCCGGCTGGGCGGCCGTGGCCGCCCTGGCGACCACCCTGTTGGGGACCGTGGCCGTGGCGGTCGACGTCGCCCACTCCGGCCCGCGCTCGGTCGTGGCCGGGGGGTGGCCGACCACGATCGGGATCACGCTGGAGGCGGACGCCCTCGGCCTGACCTTCGCGCTCCTCTCGCTTTCGGTGCTGCTGGTCGCCTTGACCTACGAGGTGGTGGCGGGGGTGCAGGCGCGCGGGTTCCCGGCCCTAGTGCTGGCGATGGCGACGGGCTTGCTCGGGCTCTGCCTGACCGCAGACCTGTTCAACTTCTACGTCTTCTTCGAGATCGCGATGGTCTCGGCCTACGTCCTGACCGGCTACGGCGACCGGCCACACCAACTCCGGGCGGCGACGATCTTCCTGATCGTGAACCTGCTGGGGTCGGTCCTGTTCCTGATCGCCATCGCCGCGCTCTACCACCTGACCGGCACCCTCGACATGGAGCAGTTGGCGATCCGGATCCCGATCGTCCAGACCAACCCGGCGATCCTCAGCGCGACACTGATCTTCGTCGCCTTCGGCATCAAGCTGGGACTGTTCCCGTTCCACTTCTGGTTGGCCGCCGTCTACACCGGCACGCGACCGGCGGTGGCGGCGATCCTGAGCGGGGCTCTGGTCAATATCGGCAGCTATGGGCTGTTGCGGATCGGCGGCGGACTGTTGCCACGCGAGTTGGAGCAGGGTGCCCCGGTCTTGTTCGCGCTCGGCGCGGCGAGCATCCTCTACGGCGGCCTGCAGGCGATCTCCTGCGGCGATCCCCGCGAGGTGCTGGCCTATTCCTCGATCGGCCAGGCGGGCTACATCCTGGTCTGCCTGGCGATCGGGGGCGAGGCCGGCTACGCGGCCGCGGTCCTCTTCGCGGTGACCAACGCGATCAACAAGACCTTATTGTTCCTGGTCGTGCCGCTGCGGGGGCCGTGGGTCGCGGCGGCGGTGACGGTCGGGGCGGCCAGCGTGGCGGGCATCCCGCCCGCCGCCGGATTCTTCGGCAAGGCGGCGGTCTTCCGGTCCACCGTGGCGGACGGGAACCCGGCCATCTTGACCCTGCTGGTCGCCGGCAGTGCCCTCTCGTTCATCTATATGTTCCAGATGGTCGGGCGGCAGGATTGGGCCACGGGTGACGGCGTGGGGCCAATCTGGTCCGACAGTCATCTCCCGGCCACCAGGATCATTGCCGGAGGGGTGGCGGTGGTGGTGATCGGACTCGGGCTCTGGCCCGAGCCGCTGCTGGTCCTCAGCGATGCGGCAGCGACAGCGCTGATCGGTCGCCTGCCATGAGCGGGAGGAGGTGATCCGGATGACGCGCTATGTCGCATCGCTCGCCGGCGCGACCCTGGTCTACGCGATGACCCTGGCCAGCTTCCATCCCTGGGACCTGGCGCTCGGGGCCCTGGCGAGCGGGGCCCTCCTCCTCACGTTCCGGTCGTTCCTCTTCTCCGCCGACACCCTCCCGGCTCCTGCCTTCACGCGCCGGGCGATCATGTTCCTGCCGTTCGCCGGGGCGATCGCGCGGGACATCGTGCGGGGCACGTGGCAGGTCGCCCTGGTGGTCCTCCACCTGCGGCCCTTCAATCACCCGGGGATCGTCGCCGTGCCGATCGCGGCCCGGACCCGGCTCGGGGTGGCGGTCACCGGGTTAGCGTCCACCCTGTCGCCGGGGTCCTTCTTGGTCGATGTCGACTGGGAAAACGACGTGATGTACTTCCATATGCTCGACGCCGCCGAACCAGATCACGTCCGGGCCGAGTTCCAACGTTCCTATGACCGGTACCAACGCCACGTGTTCCCCTGATCGCCCCGGCGCCTCCGGTCATCCCGTTCGGGGGCCAGCGGCAGGGAACCATCGGACGACAGTGAGACGAGATTTCCGGGGAGGGTAATCGATGCACGAGGGAGTGTTCTACGCGGCGGCGGGTTGGATGACGATCCTGTTGATCGTCGCACTGGTCGGGGTGATCCGGGCGGACGCGGTGATCGTCCGGCTCCTGGCGCTCGACGTGTTGACGCTGCTCCTGACAGGGCTGTTGATCCTCTTCGCCGACGCCAACACGGATTCGTCCTATCTCGACGCCGCGCTCATCCTGGCCCTGCTCTCATTCATCTCGACCCTGGCGGCGGCGCGCTATCACCACGAGGGGAGGATCTTCTCCTGATGGGCGGGATAGACGGGATCGGGCCATGGGTGGCCGACGCGCTGGTGATCTTCGGATTGCTGATCGTCACCATCGGGGTCTATGGGGTCGTGCGGATGCCCGATATCTATACCAAGCTCCACGCGGCGAGCAAATCGGTTTTCCTGGGAATCAACGCCTTCGTGGCGGCATCGCTGTTCACCGGCGACGCGGCGACCGTCTGGCGGGTGCTGCTGATCGGGGCGGTGTTGACCCTGACGACCCCGGTCGCATCCCATGTGATCGGCCGGGCCAGCGTCCAGGATCACCTGCTGATGGAGACGCCCGGGGCGATCGATGAATCGGGGCACCACCTCGCCGACGCCGCCCCAGGGGCGGACGAGCGACCCCACGACTAGGCAGGCGTCGCCAGATCGAGCGGGGCGTGTCTGAGATCGAGCCGGTGGTCCGGCGAGGTCCAGCCGAAGCGCTCGGCGGCCCGGATCGCCTGGCCCCGGTCATGGACATCCAACTTCCGCAGGATGGCGGTGATGTGGTTCTTGACGGTGCGCTCGGTAATGAACAGGGCGTCGCCGATGCGGCGATTCGACCAGCCGATGGCGAGGCAGTCCAGGACCTCGATCTCGCGGGGGCTGAGGGGATCGAGCCCGTCGTCGTCCGAACCGTCGCCGGCGACCAGGCTCTGGAACTCGGAGAGGATCGACAAGGAAATCTCGGGCCGGGCCATCAACTGGTGGAAGAGGAGGTGCTCCCCGGCAGTGACGCGGAGCAGCGTTTCGACCAGGCCCGCCCCGTCGATGTCCTTGGTCAGGTAAGCGGTGGCGCCTCGCCGGAGGGCTTCCAACAACCGCACGTCGTCGGCGGCCATGCTGAGGATGACGATGGCGATGCCGGGATAGCGGTGCCTCAGGACGCGGGCGATGCAGAGGCCGGTGATGCCGGGCAGGCAGACATCGAGGACCACGATGCGGGGCCGGAAGCGCTCGGCGAGCTGGAGGGCCTCGTAGGCGGTGGCGGCCTCGCCGACGACGCGGAACCGGCCACTGCGGGCGAGGGTGCGGGCCACGGCGTCGCGGTAGGGGATATTGTCTTCGACGAGCAGCACCGATCTCGCGAGCATGTCGCCCCAACCTCTCCGTGACCGCGAGACAACGCCGCGGCGATGGGTCAAGGCTAGGCGGTGGACCGGAGGTCCACCATGCGCCATTGGGCAGGGTTCGGCCCCGGCACGTTTCCTATCGGCGAGGGAAGGAAGTCCACCCCCGAACGGGTAGTGCCCCGGCCGAAGAGGCCCCGAGAGGGGCGACGGCTAGGCCGAAGATGCCCCGGGAGGGGCGACGGGGTCGTGGGCGGGGGATATCGGGGGAGGCGCCAGGCGGATTCGAACCGCCGATCAGGGTTTTGCAGACCCGTGCCTTACCGCTTGGCTATGGCGCCGGGAGACGCACTGAGACCCGGGGAACGCGGCCAGAGGCGGCGACCGGCATCGGTGCGAGCGGTGGGCGCCAGTGTACCACGGGCCTCCGGCGACACTGGTCAAGGCACGGGCCCATGACGCCGGGGCCATCGCCTGCGAGGTGGACCCCACGCCCGGTTCCCGTTCTCCATCCCGCGTGCCGGGGTGGCCGTTCGTCGCGCGAGGCATACGTCCGTCACCGACGGAGTGGTCGGACCAGCCGTCAACCACCGGGAATCACGCGTCGGGTGACGAACCATCGACGGCCAGAGATGGCGTGTCCCGGAGGAGGGCGATCGCGACGAGCCCGGCCATGACAAACGAGACGCCGGCGGCATCGAGCAACGGGACGATGCCGACGCGGTCGCCGACCACTCCGGCGATGCTGGCCCCGAGGAGGAACGCGATCGTGTTGACCGTCCCGAACGCGCCGAACACCCGTCCGCGATACGCATCGGCGGTGTGGGCCTGGAGCAGCGCCCGCTGGGCGGTCAGCCAGGCGACGATCGCCGGGCCAAACAGGATGATGACGCCGGCGATCACGGGGACCGTGGGGACGTTGGCCAGGAGGACGATGCCAGGTCCGATGGTCAACAGACTGACCCCGAGGAGGAGGCCGGGCCGCAGGAGGTGGCCGACGCGCGCGACGCCCACCCCGCCGAGCACCCCGGCAATGCCGCGGACCGTCAGGAGGACGCCGATCAGTGCCGCGTCCCCACCGGCGACGCGGAGGACAAATGGGACGAGGAGTGCGCTCAGGATGCTGTCGGCGAAGGTCGCGAGCCCGGCGACGGTGAAGACGCCCCGGATGACCGGATGTGCCCGGATGACTCGGAGTCCGGCCGCCCATTCCCGCCGGACGGAGGTCGCCTCGACCGCGATGTCCTCGCCCGCCGCATGCTCGGCCAACGGGGTGAGGCGAGGCCGGGCGATGCGGGCGATCAGGCCCGCCGCGACCAAGAATGACGCGCTGTCGAGGAGGATCGTGCCCGAGAAGCCGGCCCAGGCCAACACGACGCCCCCGATCGACGGGCCGACGATCCTGGCGAGGTTGTCGTTGAGGGCATTGAGCGTGTTGGCCGTCACCAGGCGCTCCGGCGGCACCAGCGTGGGGAGGAGCGCGTTCTCGGCCGGTTGGAAGAACTGGCCCAACGTCGCCGCGGTGAACAGGACGACATAGACCAGCCACAGCCAATCGTTCAGGTGGGCGACCAGGAACCCGGGGATCACCACGGCCTGGCACAGGCTGACGACGACCATCGTCCGCCGCCGGTCCCAGCGGTCGACGAAGACCCCGGCGACCGAGCCGAGGAACACGCCGGGCAGCGCGGAGACGATCAGGACGAGCGCCGTGGCCAGGACCGACGCCGTCTGCTCGAAGACATAGACGGGCAACGCGGTGAGGAGGATCCAGTCCCCGGTCAACGAGACGAGACCGGCGAACCAGAGCAGCGTGAAATCCCGATCGCGAAACGTGGCGATCAACGCATGGCTCCTCCCAGGGCAGAGCAGTGCCGTGTCATCCCGCCCGCCGGGCCGCCCACGTCATCGTCACCCGTGCGCCATCTCACCCACGACCCAACGTGGCGGATTTGGGCCGGTGCACCACCGAAAGGCCACCGACCGGGCAGCGGTTCACTGTCTCCCACCGTCGTATCCAGCCCCATGGAATGTCCATCGCGGCTTGGTAGACTCGGTCTCCATATCCGGTGGTCGTCGCGCCGTGGGTGAAGACCAGTGGGGGGTGACACACGTGGGTCCACGGGCGCCGGGAGACGTGGCGGACATCCTGAACGTGCTCGGTCTCCCGGGGATGACCAACGCGGAGCGGATCACCACGGGGTGGGGTGGCACGGCCATCTGGCGCATGGAGCGGGAGGGTCGCACCGAAGCGCTCCGCATCTTTCCGGCGGGGGCGCACGAGGCTCGGGACCGGGAGGTGGCGGCCATGGCCGCCGCCTTGACCGGCGGCGTCCCAGCGCCCGAGGTCGTGCCGGCCAAATCCCATCCCACCCACCCCGCCATCGTGACGACCTGGTGCCCCGGCCGCACGATTGCCGAGAGCCTCGCCACCGCCCCGTGGCGGGCGCGAGCGCTGGGCGCGGCGATGGGTCGTACCCAGGCGCGGCTGCACCGGGTGGTCGCACCAGAGATCGTCCGCCGCCGCTCCCCGGATTGGGTCGCCTGGGCCGGGTCGGACGAAGACGCCTTGGGGGACCGCGTGCGGGCGCTCCCCCTCCGCCCGGATGCCCTGTTGCACCTGGATTTCCACCCGGCAAACGTGCTCGTCGAGGATGGGCGGGTGACGGGCGTGGTCGATTGGGAGAATACCCGGGCGGGCGATCCCCGGGCGGACGTGGCCCGGACCGCCTCGATCCTCTGGCTGGCGCGGCAGTCTCCCGAGCTGCCGCGATGGAGCCGCCCGGTGCTCCGGTTGCTCGAGACCGGCTGGCGCCAGGGGTATCGGCACGAGGCGCGGGCCGGACACGAAACGGGCCGGGTGACGGATATGCCGCTCTTCGACGCCTGGGCCTGCGCGGCGATGATCAGCGACCTGACGCCCAAAGTGGGTATGCCGGGCGTCTGGATCCGCCCCGAGGACCTCGACGATCTCCGCCAGCGACTCGCGCGGTTCAAGCGGCGGGCGGGGTTGTAGGGCTGCCCCCCAACCCTGGCGCGGGGCGGTCCGTGGGGGTCGAGAGGGGGTCGACGGGCGGCGACGGTCCGATGCCCCGGGGCCCGGCGATGGGCACCACGGCCGGGGAACGATCAATCTCGCCCGGCACGGTCTCCGGATGACGAGTCGATCTCGACCAACGGCGCGCCATATTCGACGAATTGCCCGTCCTCGACGAGGAACGCGGCCACCGTGCCCGCCACGTCGGCGGTGACCTCGTTGAAGGTCTTCATGACCTCGATCAGGCCGATGGTCTGGCCGACGGCGACCGGTTGGCCGACCGCGACGAATGGTTCGTCGGCGGGGGACGGGCGGCGGTAGAACAGGCCGAGCAAGGGGGCCCGGACGACGGCCGGGCCGGGCGGGGTGGCGACGGGGTGGTCGTCACCTGGGGCGGGATCACCGGTCCTCCCGACATGGGCCGGTAATCCCGTGCCGGGGGATCGGCCGGGCGCGGCGGATGGGGCGGCCTCATGAGAGTCGCCGTCATCGCGTCGCAGCTCGACCTCCAGGTCCCCGATCCGGAGGCGCAGGGAACGGACGCCGGCCTCACGCGCGGCCCGGATGACCCGGACGACGCCGTCGGGGTCCCAGGCACGCATCGGCGCGGGGGCCACCGGGGCGGGAGGGCCGCCGATGTCCTGGCCGTCCGGCCCAGCGGGGCTGGGGGATCGATCCTGGTCCGGTGCGTGGGGTGGTCTGGGCTGGGCCATCCTGTCTCCATCGCGTTCGCCCGGGCCGACTGCCGGGGCATCTACCACGGCATTGCCCGGCGCGTCCCGGCCAGGGAGCCGGCCGATACCCTGAACGGGGCGGGGGTCGTCCCGGATCGGGTCCTGCCACCTGGCGTGGGCGGCCAGGGCGCGGCGGCGGGCCTCGTGGCGATCGACGGCCTCGAAGCTGACCGGGTCGCCGGGGCGGACCTGGGCCAGGCGGTCGAGGTCAGCGGTGACGACGGTGGCGACCTTGGGGTAGCCGCCGACGGTCTGGCGGGCCCGGAGCAGGGCGATCGGCTGGCCATCGCCGGGGACCTGGATGGTGCCCGGGGCGATGCCCTCCGACAGCATATCGGCGCCCGCGGCCAATGTCACCGCCGGACCGGTCAGGCGGACGCCCATCCGGTCGGAGCGGGTCGAGGCGGTGAAGGTGCCGCCCAGCAGCGCCGCGACGCCCTCGCCGGTGAAGCGGTGGCGCTGTGGCCCGAGGACAACGGCGAGGCGAGCCGGGGCATCGAGCGAAGGGGGAGCCCCGGTGAGGCGGCGCCTGAGCAGGCGATCGGGTGGCAGGGCCTTGGCCCCGATCGGGAGGGCATCGCCGGTCAGGAGCGCCCGGCCGTCGAGGCCGCCGAACCGGCCGGTGAGGTCGGTCGCGCGACTGCTCAACACGGCGGGCAGGTCGAAACCCCCGGCGACGCAGAGGTAAGCCCGGGCGCCGGCCCCGCCGCCGGACCGGAAGGCGATCTCCCCACCGGGCGGCACGAGGGCCGGTCGCCAGGGGGGCAGGGACTGCCCATCGACGGTGGCGCCCAGGTCGGCCCCGGCGACGACGACCACGGCGCCGGCATCGGCGTCGAGACGGAGACGGGGACCGGCCAGGGTGATCTCCAGGCCGGCGGCGGCGGGATCATTGCCGGCGAGCAGGTTGCCCAGCCGGAGCGCGGTCCGGTCGACGGCCCCGCCGGCCGAGACGCCGAGGTGTTCCAGGCCTGGCCGGCCAAGGTCCTGGACGGTGGTCAACAGCCCGCCTTCGAGGACCGCGAAAGAGCCGGCCACGGCACCGGCTGGGATGAGGCGGTCCCCGGTGGCCATGGTCCCGGGAACATGTCCCGCCACCTGACCAGGTCCGGTGATGGCACGTGAGTCAGGGTCCGCGGCCGCGCCGGGCGGTCCGGGTCGCACCCGGGTCGTGGGATCGGTAGCGACGACCGCTTCTCCGCCCGCCGGGGCACCCGCGCCATGACGCGCGACGCTGTCCGCGGTGGGGGCGACCAACGCGGTGCCTGGGAGGTCTGGGACGTCTGGGACGTCTGGGACGTTTGGGACGTCTGGGATGCCCCAGAGGACGGTCGCGGCCCGGAGAGGGTCCGGCTGGGCGGCGATGGCGTCGGCGGTCGCCGCCTCGACCGGGTCGAAGCGGAGGCGGTCGCCAGGGCGCAAGAGGAAGGGGTCGGCCACGGCGGGGTCGAAGAGGGGGACGGGGGTGCGGCCGATGATCCGCCAGCCGCCCGGGGTGGCGAGGGGATACACGCCGGTCTGGACGCCGCCAATGGCGACGGAGCCGACCGGGGTGGTGGTCCGGGGCGATGTCAGGCGGGGGGTGGCGAGGTCGGGCGGGAGGCCGAGCAAAAACGGGAAGCCCGGCGCGAAACCGAGGCAGGCGACGGTATAGGTCTCCCCGGCGTGACGGGTGACCACGGCGGCGGGCGAGAGGCCGACGTGGCGGGCGACATCGTCGAGGTCCGGGCCGTCCTCCCCGCCGTAGGCGACGGGCAACGTCACCTCGCGGGCGGGCGTGGATGCCGTCTCGGGCAGCGTCGATGCCAGGCGGACGACCGCCGACTCGATCGCCTCCGGGTCGGCCGTGGCCGGGTCGAAGATCACCACGACGGTGACGTAGGCGGGGAGGATATCGAGGACACCGGGGAGATCGTCCTCCCGGATGGCGCGGGCCAGGGCGACGACCCGGGCGGTGGCGAGTGGGCTGGCCTCCCCGGCCACCTCGACCCGGATCGCCCCGTCGGCGAGGTGGTCGATCCGGACCGGCGTCCGGTCATGGGCCGAATCGGGCGGCGAATTGGTCCCGGGATCGGGAGGAGCACCGTCCGGCGGAGCCGCCATGAGACTGGACGGTCGATCGGCCGCCGAACCGGACGGCGGGGCGAGGGCGCCGGGCAACGTGGCCGGGGAATCGGTCGTACCGGCGGGTGGGTCGGACGGCGTGGCCGGCAGACCATCCGGCCCGGCGGGGGAATCGGGCGCGGTCATCCGGCGCCGTCCGGGGGGCGGATCTCGATCCCGGCGGCTTCGAGGCGGGCGCGGACGGTGGCGACGATCGCCACGGCGCCGGGGGTGTCGGCGTGGGTGCAGATGGTATCGACCGCCAGGGGCACGTCGGTGCCGTCAGCGGCCCGGACAACGCCCTCGGTGACCAGCCGGAGCATCCGGTCGGCGGCCGTGGCGGGATCGGTGACCAGGGCGCCCGGGGAGCGGCGGGCGACGAGGGTGCCATCGGGTTCGTAGGCGCGGTCGGCGAACCCCTCCCGGACGAGGGGCAATCCGGCCTCCCCGGCGGCCCGGGCCAGGGCCGTGCCGGGCGGGGCGAAGAAACGGAGCCCGGGGTCGTAGGCCCGGACGGCGGCGGCGATGGCGGTCGAGATCGCGAGGTCGTTGACGGCGAGGGTATAGAGGGCGCCGTGGGCCTTGACGTGGCGCAGGGGCACGCCTTCCGCCCGGCAGAAAGCGCCGAGGGCCCCGAGTTGGTAGAGGACATCGGTGCGGACCTCGTCCGGGCTGGCGGCGATGGCCCGGCGGCCGAACCCGGCCAGGTCGAGGAAGCCCGGGTGGGCCCCGACCGCGACGCCGCGCGCCGCGGCCCGGGCGACCGTGGTCGCCATGACCCGGGGATCGCCACCATGGAACCCGCAGGCGACATTGGCGCTGGAGACGAGGGCGAGCAAGGCCTCGTCATCGCCGATGACATAGGCGCCGAAGCTTTCGCCGAGGTCACAGTTGAGGTCCACGGTGCCCGGTGAACCGACGCCGGTCCTGTCCATCGTTCCCCTCCTCCCTCGCCGCGGCGGAGTCACCGCGACCGTGCCGGGCCAGGATACTTGGTCCGGCCACTGGTCGAGGCGGTGTTCGCGATGAGTCGCCCCGGGAAGGGTGGTCGAGGCACCGCGGGACCTGGCGACCGGCACCCCATCGCCCCATCGCCACGCTCCGCGATCTCGTGCCCGGGCCGTGTCCCATTTTCGCTCGCTGGATGCGCCCTTAGAGTGAACGGATACGAACATACGTTCGTATCGTGATCGTCGGGGTTGACGAGACGACCCGCCTGGGCGCCCGTCCAGCGGTGAGGAGGACGGGGTTGGCAACGACGGGGGACGGCCGGAGGGGCCGATCGCTGACGCTGGTCCGGACTGGCAATGTCGCCGGGCAAGCCGGTGACGGCCGCGGGAACGACGACGTGGACATCTGGGACATCCAAGGGGAGGAGGGCCGGGCCCGGCGGCGGGAGGCGGCGGCGACATTCCAGCGCGGGGTCGATGCGGGCACGTTCCATGACCTGCTGGCGGCGCCGGTCCGGGCGACCATCGCCGGGGCGGCCCGGGCGCCGGGCCTGGAAGACGAAATCGGGATGCTGCGGCTGGTGATGGTCCGGCTGCTGGTCGAGGAGGACGACCTCGCCAAGCTGGTCGGGGGGATGGCCCGCCTCTCGACGGCGATCACCCAGGCGACCAGGCTGCGGCGGGCGATCGGGGCCGAGGCGACATCCGACCTGCTCGACACCCTGACCCGGGTCCTCAACGACCTGGACGACGAACCGGGCAACGACCCGGGGTTTGCCCCTCCGGCCTGACCGGAGACGCCGGGGATCGAGGGCACCGGCGAACCCGGGAACGGGCGCCGTGGTGCTGGACGCCGGGCATCGGACGCCGGGCATCGGACACCGGGCATCGGTCATCAATCTCGATGGTGAGGAAGATGGCACGTTCGCCGTCGCGGCGCGGCGGGATACGCGGCGGTCGCCCCGCGCCGGCGGGAACATCGAACAGGAGGACACCGTGCCAACGACCACATCTCGGGCCCTGGTCCGGTTCGGGCCGTCACTGACGTTGACGACGCCGGACCGGGCCGGGGGAGACGACCGGCTGGCCGGGACGGAGTCTCGATCGGCAGGCGCCGGGCCATCCCCGATCGGCGCGCGGACAGGCGATGACCCGGACGGGTGTCCCGGCCTCGCCCCTCGTCCGGACTCCAGAGGCGGGGAATCGGCC
>JACCVE010000268.1 GCA_013698285.1 Chloroflexia bacterium
TTAGCGGTCTGGAACCACCGGAGGGTCATCGGCATGTTGCGATAGACTCGCGGCGCGGTCACGGAGTCGTTAGCGTGGGATCACATTGATCTGCCTGCGGGTAACGGACCGATCCCTCCGATTTCGCGCCGAGCCCCACGTACCGAAAGGGATCCGTTGTCCGGGGCGCCGGCGATCAGTCGGAGGGGGGCGGGAGAGACCGGAAGTGGCCCGGGTATGGACTCCAGGCCCGGCATGTCGAACCGGTTGGCCGTGCCAGCCCCGGTTCCCGAACCACCCGTCGAGGGAAACGGTGGCGATCGTCCAGCCGCCTTCCACCCCCGGCTCACCCTCGCGCCACCTCGGCGAGGTAGTGGGTCCGGTTGCGGGGGTCTGGGCCGGTGCGTGACCGTACCGGCGACTTGCCGGTCACCGGTGCGTAGCCCATGAAGCGCGATGACCAGGACGCCTCGCCCCGGGTCAGGGCGGGTAGGCGCCGTTCGAGCGCCCCGGACTCCGCGGCCGGGACCGCGCAGGTGAGGCGGTAGGACGGGCCGTGGCGAGCCACGTCGTGGACGGTCCCCCGGGCGCTCGTCACCGCGCTGAGGACGGGGCCGAAGGTGTTTTCCGGGATATCGAGGTCGAGGGTCTCGACCGGTTCACAGACGACGGTGCCGGCGTCGCGGAGGGCCGCCATCAGGACGAGGGGGGTGAGCTTGCGGAAGTCGGCGGCGGTGCTGAGGGGGGCGCAGAACCCCACCTCGACCAGCGTCACGACGCAGTCGGTCACCTCCCAGCCGGACAGTCCCTGGATCAGTGTCTCCCGGGCCGTCTCCTCGATGGCGCGGTAGAAGGCGAGGGGCAAGGAGCCGAGTTCGCGGTGATAGCGGATGCCGGAGCCGGCCCTGTCCCCCTCGACGCGGAAGCCGATCGTCGCGTAGAACGGATTCTCGGGCGTGAAGATGCGCTCGCAGCGCTCGCCGGTGCTGACCGGGCGCTCGATGCAGATGGTCTGGCTCGGCCCGAACGTGACGGCGATGCCGTGGTCCCGGGCCAGCGTCTCGGCGATGACTTCCTTCTGGACCTCGCCGAAGAGTTTGAGGGCGATCTCGCCCGCCTCGTCACGCTGGCGGAGGGCGATGAGGGGATCCTGGTCGGCCAGCCGTTCGAGCGCCTCGCGCAATGGGGTGATCTGGGCGGGATCGACGGGCCGGACCACGCTCTCCAGGGTCGGCGGGGTGAACGCGGCGGTGATCTCCCGCTCGCGGGCGTCCTCGTCGATATCGGTCACCGCGTGATCGAGGATCCGATCGCCGATCCGGGCGGTGCGGAGCCCGTGCAGGACGACGATCTCGCCCGCCGACGCGTCTCCGATCGAGACCGGGTCACCGGCGGTGAAGCCGTCGATGCCGGTGACGCGCTCCTCGCCGCGGACGGGGTCGCCGGCGGCGTCGCGACCGTAGACGATGACGCGCTGGCGAACGGTGACGGTGCCGGCGAAGAGGCGGGCGTAGACGATCTTCTCGCCAGACGGGCGGCGGGCGACCTTGAAGACGGTGCCGTCCAGGGGGTCGTCTAGGCATGCGGCGGCGGCAGGCAACCACCGTTCGATCCCGGCTAGCAGACCAGAGACGCCGGCGCCGGTGATGGCCGAGCCGGAGAAGACCGGCACGATCGTGCCAGATGCGATCTGCGCCCGGAATGTCGCTTCGAGGACGTGCGGATCGACATCGCGACCGTCGCGCTCGAACGCCGCGATGACGCGATCATCGGTCTCGGCCAGGAGATCGGCCAGCGCCGCGCGCCAGGCCGGATCGTCGCGATCCCGGGGGATGACCGCGGCGGCCTTGGTGCCGGCGCCGGTCGAGGAGTCCATCGGGACGACGCGGAGGCGCAGCGAGCGGCAGATGTCGTCGAGCAGCGCCGCCGGACGAGCGCCGGGGCGGTCGACCTTGTTGATGAAGATGACGAGCGGCAGGCCGATGGCGCGGATGGCCCGGACGAGGCGGCGGGTGTGGGACTGGACACCCTCGACGGCCGAGATGACCAGCACGACCGCGTCGAGCACGCGCAGCGACCGCTCGACCTCGGCGACGAAGTCGACGTGGCCGGGGGTGTCGATCAGGTTGACGGTGAGGCCGTGGAGGCGGAGCGAGACGACGGCGGACTGGATGGTGATGCCGCGGGCCCGCTCCAGTTCGAGAGTGTCGGTGCGGGTGGTTCCGGCGTTGACGCTGCCGGCCGCCGGGATGACCCCGGTCTCGAACAAGATCCGTTCGGTCAGGCTGGTCTTACCGGCGTCGACGTGGGCCAGGATACCGATGGTGATGATCGCCATGGGCAATGCTTTCGGTGAAGAGGCATCCGGTCATGGGACTCTCCAACGATTGCCGCATGGGGGTTCTCCTTCGGTGAGGGGCGTGGAATCATATGGGCGAGGGGAGCGGGGACGAGCCTCCGCTTGGCGCGAGTGAGAGCAGGTCTCGAACAGTGAGCCTCCGCACGATTGTAGCAGCACGGCACGAGGTCGGGAGGGCTGACGCGTCGGGCCGCTGTTCGCGTTGGTGGGTATCATCACCCGGCGAATCACGGCCCGTGGCGCGGTTGGTTGACCGGGGTTGCACCCGTCAGGATTGAGTTGTCCGGCCAAACCACGATAGGTGCCGACGCGACCCTATCGCTTCCGGGAGCGGGGATCGAGGGTGTCGCGCAGGCCGTCCCCGATCAAGTTGAACGCGAGCACCGTGGCGAACAGGAACGCGCCGGGGAAGACGGAGATCCACCACGCCTGTTGGAGCCGGGGCTGACCGCCGCTCACCATACTGCCCCACGTCGGCGTCTCGGGCGGCACCCCGGCACCTAGGAACGACAGCGATGCCTCGCCCAGGATGCCCAGGGCGACGATGAACGTCGCCTGCACGATCAGTGGCGACAGCGAGTTCATGAAGATGTAGCGCCACATGATCGGGAGATCACCCAGTCCGATCGCCCGGGCGGATTCGACGTAGGGCTGTTCCCGGTTCATCAGGGTGGTGCTCCGGACCAGCCGGGCGATGTTTGGGGCGAAGACCACCGAGAGGGCAATGATCACATTCCGGGTGGCCGACCCGAACGTGGCCATGATGGCGATGGCCAGCAGGATACTGGGAAAGGCCTCCAGTCCGTCCATCACGCGCATCAGGACCGTGTCGATCCGCCGGTAATACCCGGCGACCAGCCCGATCAGGGAACCCAGGCCGGTTGCCCCCAGCATCACGGTGATCCCGACGAGCAACGAGATCCGCCCGCCGAAGACCACCCGGCTGAACACGTCACGCCCCAGGTCGTCGGTGCCGAACCAGTAGGTCGAGGAGGGCCCCTGGAGACGATCGGCCGGGTTGACGAAGTTGGGCTCGGCCGGGGCGATGACCGGGGCCAGGACGCCTAAGAGGCAGATTGCCAGGATGAAAAGGATGCTTGCGAGGACCGCCCGGGTCTCCAGCATCATCCGGACCCAGTAGAACCGGGAGGACGGCCCGATCGCCGACAGTCGCCATCGGCGGCGGTTCACCGTACCGGCGAGGAGTGGACGGCTGGTCGCCTCAGTCATTGCCATAGCGAATTCTCGGGTCGACGACGACATACAGGATATCGACGAGCAGCATCACGATCAGTTCGACGGCCGCAATCATCATCACCGCACCCTGGACGATAGGATAATCTCGCCGCGTCACGCTCTGGACGAGGAGGCGGCCCATGCCGGGGATGTTGAAGACGGTCTCGATCACGACCGCGCCGCCGAGCGTGCCGGCGAGCAGGACACCGATCACCGTCATGATAGGAATCAGCGCGTTCCGGAGGGCATGCGCCAGCACGACATGCCTGCCCGGTAAGCCCTTGGCATATGCGGTCCGGACGTAATCCTCGTTGAGAACGTCGAGCATTGTCGACCGGACCAGGCGAGCCAGGAATCCGGCCCCCGAAAACCCCAGCGCCGCCGATGGCAGGAGCATGTATTTGAGGTGCTGGATGGGATCCTCGCCGATGTTCGCGTAGCCTCCCGACGGCAACCAATCCAGGATCACGGCGAAGAGCAGGATCAACAAGATGCTGAGGAAGAAGCCCGGGATCGCCGCGCCACTGATCGAGAGGATCATCAGCAGCCGGTCCAGGAACGAATTGGGGCGCACCGCCGCCAGCACCCCGGCGGGGATCGCGATCGCGACGGACAGCGTGAGCGAGTAGACGGCCAGGAGCACGGTGGGCTGGACCCAGTCCAGCAACGCCTCGGTGACCGGTTGCCCGATGAACAGTGACTCGCCGAAGTCGAGCCGGACGACGCCCCAGAACCAGGTCGCGAACTGGACGGGGACCGGTTCGTCCAGTCCCAACTGATCGCGTAGCGCCTCCGTCTGCTCCTGCGTTGCCTCCCGTCCCAGCATCAT
>JACCVE010000590.1 GCA_013698285.1 Chloroflexia bacterium
CTCCCGGGGCCTGTCACGGTCACGGTCCGGCGCTGGCCGGGAGGCGGGGCCGGCGCCGCGCTCGATAGTCATCGGGCGAGCCGGGCGGTCCCGCTCCCACCGGTCATCGCGACGCGGGGCACTCCCCCGGTCGTCGGGCCGCTCACGGAACCGGTCCTCGCGCCCGGCACGGTTCACCGGCCCGGCCGACTGCTCCCGGTCTCGATCACGCGGGTCGCCGTATCGGGCGGGGCGGTCTTGGCTCTCCGCGGATCGCGCCGGGCGGTTCTCACGATCATCGGATATCCGGGGGCGGTCGTTGCGATCGCGATGACGCTGGTCGCCTCCGTCCCGGTCGCGCCGGGGGCCGGATGATGACTCGTCGCGCCGGGGCGCGAATGGGCGATCGTCCCGCCGGGGGGTGGGCTCGCGGTCGGTTCGCCACGGTTCGGGGCGGTCGTCGCGGATTCGGCCGGGTGCGGGGTCACGGTCCCAGACAGCGGGCCGGTCGTCGCCGGCATCGGCCTGGCGGGAATCGGACGCCACGTCGAAGGCCGATTGGCCCACGTCTCCCGCCGCTTGGCCGGGACTCGCGAAGCGGTCGTCACGCTCCTGGCCAGCGAGGCGGTCGTCGCGTCCCCGGGCGTCCCTGTCGGCGTAGCGATCGGAACGGGCGGCGTGTCCCGGCCGATCGCGGTCCCCGGTGAATCGGCCGGATTCGTCACGGCCGCCGCGGCCGAAGTCACGGGGCCGGTCGTCATTGAGACGGTCGTCCCGGGGCTGGTCGTCACGAGGTCGATCGTCCCGTGGCCGGGCGAACCGGTCATCGTCCCGGGGGCGGTCGTCCCGGGGGCGGTCCGGGCCGGGGGTGCCGGCGCGCTGCTGACCGCGCTTGGCAGCCTGGTCTTCGCGCCAGGCCTGGCGACGGCCACCTTCGAAGCGGGAACCGGTGGGCATGTCTACATCTCCTCCGGGGCGTCGATCCCGAGGATCGCCAGCCCATTCGCGAGCGTCTGCCGGGTCGCGGCGACCAGGGCCAGGCGGGCCGACCGGGTCGGCTCCCCGGACTGGAGGACGGGGCAGGCGTGATAGAAGTCGTTGAAGGCCTTGGCGACCTCGTAGACGTAGTTGGTGATCAGCAGGGGGCGGTATTCGGCGGCGGCGCGCTGGATCTCGTCCGGGTAGGTGGCGAGGTGTTGGAGCAGGGTCAGCTCGGACGGTTCCAGGCCGGTGAAGGCCAGGTCGCCGGCCGTGGCGAGGATGGCGTCCGGCGACAGTTCGGCCCGCTCCAGGATGCGGGAGGCACGGGCGTGAGCGTACTGGATGTAGGGCGCGGCGTGGCCGTCGAAGGAGAGGGCCTCGTCGAGGTCGAAGACGACCACCTTGGTGATGTCGCGGGCCAGCATGGTGTACTTCAGTGAGCCGATCCCGACCTGCCAGGCGACGCGGTCGCGGGCCTCCCCGGTCAGGTCGGGGTTCTTCTCCTCGATGATCGTCCGGGCCCGGCCGACGACCGCGTCGCGGATGTCCTCGTAGATGGGCGCGGTGCCCTTGCGGGAGGAGATCGCCCCTTCCGGGAGGGCGACGAACTCGTAGCCGAGGTGGATCGCCTCGGCGGCCTTCTCGAAGCCGGCCAGTTCCAGGACCTTGAAGACCTGGTCGAAATAGAGGGACTGACGGACATCGACGACCCAGATCGAGATGTCGATGCCGTGGTCCTCGTACTTCTGGCGGGTCAGGGCGAGGTCCTTGGTGGCGTAGAGGGTGGTGCCGTCGGAGCGGAGGATGGGCAGGGTGCGGTAGGTCTCCTGCTCCAACCCCAGCTTCTCGTCGATCTTGACGACCGGCAGGCCATCGGAGACCTCGGCGATGCCACGCGCGAGCAGGTCCTGGACGACGGCCCGGCCGGGCTCCTCGACCGCGCTCTCGGTGAACCAGTGGTCGAAGTGGGCACCCAGTTCGGCGAAGATGCGGCGCAGTTCGACCATGCTCCACTCGCGCGTCTCGTCCCAGAGGGCGACGAAGGCGGGCTCCTTCCGCTCCCAGCGCTGGAACGTCTCCTTGACCTCGGCTTCCCAGCCGACCACCTGTCCCCACCAGTCGTCCATGTCGGGGGCCAGGGCCTCCCAGCGGGCCAGGCGCTCAGCCGGGGTCGTGGTCGGTTCCGGCTGGCCCTCCTCGACGACGCGGGGGGTAAGGTCCTCGGCCTCCAGGCGCAACTGCTCGCCGACGATCGGCCAATACCGGGGGATCACGTCGTCCTGGCGGAGCTGGTCTTCCTTGATCTCCTGGGCGTGGATCGTCCGGCCCAGGAGGTAGGCGACATCTTCACCGTCGGCCTGCCTGTGGACCAGCTTCTTCAGCATCCGGTCGATGGCGGTGACGAAGACGGGGTCCTCGGTCGCCAGGAGCTTGAGCAGGTCGAGGGCGTCCTTGCGGAAGCGGAGGCGGCGGTTCGCCTCGGCGTAGACCTCGCCGAGCCATCGACCGCGCTGGAGGATGTCCGACGGCTCCTGGCCCCGGTGGAAGCGCTCGTAGCACCAGAGGCACTGGATGACGTGGCGGCCGATGTCACCGATGTAGGTGGCGGGGACGGTCGGGTAGCCCGCGGCGGCGAGCAGGTTGGTGACGGACACACCCAGGCAGATGTTGCGGAGGTGACCGATGTGGGCCGCCTTGTGGGTGTTGAGCTGGGAATGCTCGACCATCACCCGCTCGGGGCGAGACTCGCCGCGACCGTAGTCCGCGCCGCGGGAAAGGATCTCACCGACCAGGCGAGTGGCCATCGCTCCGGCGTCGAAGGAGATGTTGACGTAGCCGTTGGCGGCCTCGACCCCGGCGAATTCGGGGTGCCTGGCGCGGACGTGGTCGGCGACGGCCGCCGCGATCTCGCGGGAGCGGTCCGGCATCTCCTCGTTGACGAGGCGCTTCACCTCTTTCTTGGAGAGGCCCTCCGCTTCGCCCCGCTCGGCCAGGCCGGCGGCGATCAACTCGCTGGCCAACGCTTGGCAGGCGGAGGTGGCGACGCCCCAGGTGCCGGCGAAGGGGATCGCCCGCAGGTCGACGCGGCGCTCACCATGGCCGAGGGCGCGGAAGGCCGCCGCCAGGGCCTCCCGGGCGCGAGCCTCCTCCGCCGCGATCAGACCGTTCGCCACCCGGTCGCTCCTGCCGTTCGCCGGCGCGGAACGTGGCCCGATTGGCATGACGACGCCCGGACTCGCGCCGTTGGCCGACCCCATCCCGGTCTCGTTCTCCCCGATATCCCCGCCATTCCCCATCGTCACGACCATGCCCCTCTTCACATTCAGACGTCGCGTCAAAAGCCGCGTCACTCGTGGCATCACCCGTGCCCGTGGCGGGACGCCCCGCGTCGCGATCCCGCGCCGGTCTCGCCAGCGGGTCACCGGCGACCGGTCCGGAGGAGTCCGTCACGGACGGCCATGCCCGCGCAGCACCCCGGTCAGCCGACTCGCCGACCCGTCATGGTAGCGGGGCACGGGATGACACGAGGTCCTCCCCGACCCAGCGAGCGGCCCCCGGTTACCCAGCGGCCGTCGATCACGATCGCGGCCCCCCACTCCCCCGCATCGTGGCGTGGCCGTCATCGACGGCGAGCGGGGACACGTCACCCCGTACGTCCGGGAACGGCCGCCCCCCCGAGTCCCGCCCGTCGCGTCTCACCGGCCCCAGCGCGGCGCCGACCGCCGGCGAACGGGCAGACCTGGTATCTCCCCGCCGCGTCCGCTCACCGCGTCAGCGATGACCGGCCACCGCGGGGGACGCCTCGCCATGTCGCGGTCGCCGGATGCCCCCTGGCGACCCCGGACGGTGGGATGTCACGACGCCCGCCACGCTTGGGCGTCCACTGACCGCCCACACCGGGACACCGTCCCATCACCGGGACACCGGGCGGGCGGCTAACCGGAGGACACGAGGTCCTCGCCTACGCGAATGGGCCTCGTCGCACTGTCCCGCCCAGGGCATCGTCGGCCGAGTGGCCCCGGATCGTGCCTGGCATGACCCATCTCGTCCGGCCGGACAGCGACCGCCGCCGGACATCCAAGCTTACTCGACTCGTTCGAAGGGCTCGTCCCGATCGGCCTCGGCGAGGGGCTGCATCAGCCAGGACAGGCCGCCGAGGACGAGGGCCAGGCCGGTGATCGCGGCGATGAGCTGCTTCCAGCCGAGCCCGACGCCCTCACCGAACCCGAACCGGTCGGCGAAGACGGCGACGATCAGCAAGATCAGCCCGATGCTGATCAGGGCAAAGGCGAACACCCGGGGAAACGCGGGGGGCGGGGTCGTCGTCATGGGTGGACCTCCGCCGGGTGGCGGCGCGGGGAGACCGGAGGTCACACCCTCGGTGATGACGAAACCGGGCGACGGTGCCGCCCGATCTCCCGGTTCCCTAGCATTTTTCGGTATGCGAAGTATAGCACGCCCGGGTGGCGATCGGAGACCGCACGATCACGCGTTTTTCCCATAACGGCGGGATGATTCCGGACCGCCGACCGGCCATGGCCCGTCGGGTCAGGCCGCGCCGGTGACCCCGTACAGGGTGCCGTCGAAGCCCGTGACATAGAGTTCGCCGGCCAGGTCCTCGCCGAAGGCGCTGATGGTGAGGCCGGTCTCGACCGGCTCACTGGTTACCCAGCCGTCGCCATCCGGGGCGGTGCCCCAGACGAGACCGGTGCCGAAGTCGGCGAAGAGGTAGACCCCGACGAGTTCCGGCACCGCCGTGCCCCGGTAGACAAAGCCGCCCGTCACCGAGACGCCGAGGTCGTGTCCGTATTCGGCGACGG
>JACCVE010000368.1 GCA_013698285.1 Chloroflexia bacterium
TCCGCGTCGATGGCGAGCCGGCGCCGGTCGTCGAGCGGCTCCGGGCGCGAGGCTTCACAGCGAGGGCCGGAGTGGGGGAGTCAGGTCAGGATATCGTCGTCTCCCCCGAGTCGGACGAGGCCTACGATGCGATCCGCGACGCCGTCGCCGAGCTCGGCTTGCCGCTGCGCATGCTGAGGACCCGGTCCAGTTCGCTGGAAGACCTCTACATCGGTGAGCTGAGCAACGGTACCGGCGAGGTGATTGACCTCCGCGCGGGCCGGCTGACGAGCACGACGGAGCGCGACCATGCAACGCGGTGACATCGCGGTGGCACCGGCCCCGGGCGGCCAGGCGGCACCGGGCACCCCCCGGTATGGGGAGGTCTTCGATCGGGGCTACCAGCGATATGGCGGGACCCGGCTCGGTCGCGGGCACGGGGTCTGGGCGGTGGCCCGGTACTCGATGCGGCGGGCGATGGGGTTCAAGAAGAGCTGGTCGTCGAAGGTGATCCCGTTCTTCGTCTATATCGCCGCCGCCCTGACCGCCATGATCCCGATCGGGATCGAGGCCTTCATCGACCAGGAGGCGATCGATTATCCCGACTTCTTCGGATTGCTCTACGTCCTGCAGGGCATCTTCATCGCCACCATCGCGCCCGAGTTCCTGTGTAGTGACCGCCGAGAGAAAGTGCTGTCGCTGTACTTCTGCCGCTCCATTACTCGGCTCGACTACCTCCTCGGCAAACTCCTCGGGACGGGGCTGTTGGCCCTGACCGTCACCCTCGCTCCTGCCCTGGTCCTGTGGTTCGGGCGCCAACTCCTGGCAGACGCTCCCCTGGATGCGCTCTGGAGCAATCTGCCCGACCTCGGCCGTCTGCTGCTCGTCGGAGTCCTGCTGGCCATCTATCTGGCCGCCGGTGGTCTGGCAATCTCGTCGTTCACCGGCCGCAAGAGCATCGCCGTGGCGGTGATCATCGTTGGTATCGTGGTAGTCGAGTCGTTGGTCGGTCTGCTCGGCGTGGCCCTCGAAGGGGACTTCCGGCGGTACAGCATCTTCGTCAGCCCGACCACCGTGACCGCGGGGTTATCCAGCGGCATCTTTTGGGCAGAGGATCCGACGCTCGATTTCCCGTGGTGGGGATATGGGATCGCCATGGTGGTGACGATCCTCGTGTGCCTGGCGGTGATGTACAGGCGCTACGTCCATGAAGACTGACCGGAGACGCTCGAGACGCGGGACGGGATGCGTGACCTCATGGTGACATCGCCACGACTCCGGACAGAACCGGACAACAGCACCACCAGACTCGAGACGACCCCCGCTCGCGTGACGGGTGATGGGTCCGAACGGGGCAGCCTGCCCGGACTGTCGGCCGGACGTGCGGCCACCATCACCGTCGAGTCGGTCTCCAAGTGGTATGGCGACATCGTCGCCGTCTCGGACGTGTCCTTTGGCGTCGCGCCCGGCGTCACGGCGCTGTTGGGACCCAACGGCGCGGGCAAATCGACGTTGCTGAAGATGGTCGCCGGGTTGGTCTCGCCGTCGTCGGGTCGCATCCTGGTCGCCGGTCACCCGCCGCGGGGAGAGTCGGCCGACTACAGGCGCCTGGGGCTGGTGCCGGAGCAGGAGGAGATCTACCCCTTCCTGACGGGGCGAGAGTTCGTCCGGCTCAATGCCCTCCTGCAACGGCTGCCAAAGCCCGACCAGGCCACCGACGACGCCATCGCCATGGTCGAGATGGGCGACGCGGCGGGCCGCCCGATCGGCGGCTACTCGAAGGGGATGCGGCAGCGGATCAAGGTCGCCGCTGCCCTGGTCCACGATCCCGAGGTCTTGCTGCTCGACGAGCCGCTCAACGGCATGGACCCCGTCCAGCGGGTGCGGTTGATCGACCTGATGAAGCGGCTCGGGGAGCGGGGGAAGACGGTCCTGGTCTCCTCCCACGTATTGGTCGAGGTCGAGCGGTTCGCCGAGAGCATCCTGGTCATCGTCAATGGCAAGCTGGCCGCCGCAGGCGACTACAGGACGATCCGGGACCGGATCGACCGCCACGACCACGTGATCGGCATCCTGACCGATGATCCCCGCCGCCTGGCGGCGGTGCTGGTGGCAGACACCGCGATCCGCTCGGTCCGCTTCGACGGGCCGGATCGCGTCATCGTCGAGACGAACGATGTCCGGCGGTGCGCCCGGATCGTGCCGGCCCTGGCAAGGGATCACGGCATCCGGTTGCGAGGCTTACAGCCCGCCGACGAGTCGTTGACCTCGGTCTTCGCGTACCTGACGGAGCGGTGATGAACCACGCCATATGCCACGCGCTGCCCGATTGGTCCCCGGTGCGACCCGTGAGAGGACCACGCCGGTGACGATCTTACCGTGGCGGCCATTCCCGATCATGACCCTGACGATCCGCCAGTTCCTCGTCGGGCGGGCGGTCCGGATCGTCGCCGCGCTGGCGGCGGTCCCGTTGCTCTTCGCGCTGGTCTACCGGATCAATTCGGAGTGGTCGACAGTCTACGCGTTCCTGGTGGACCGGGTCTTCCTCGACGTGTTCTCTCCGACGCTGCTGCCGATCATGGTCCTGATCCTGGCGACCGGCGCCCTTGGAAACGAGGTCGAGGACCGGACGTTGCTCTACCTGACACTGAAGCCGCGCACCCGCCTCCGCATCGTCTTGGAAAAGTTCGGCGGCATCTTGCTCGTCGCCGTGCCGACGATCCTGGCGGGCCTGGCCCTCGCCTTTGCCCTGGCCTCGACCGCGCCCGGCCCGCGCCGCCTGATCGACCGGGGCCTGGATCAGCCGGACCTGATGCCGGTCTTCGTCGCCGCGATGGTCGCCGCGTTCTTCGGCATCGTCGCCTTCGCGGCCATCTTCCTGGCCGTCAGCTTGTTCGTGCCCCGGGCCCTGTTGGTCGGCATCGTCTATGCCTTCGCCTGGGAAAGCCTGCTCGGCCGGTTCATCGGCGGCATCCGGCTGATCAGCATCCGCCACTACGTGCAGTCGATCTTCGTCTCCATGCTCGACGATCCCGACTGGACGATCGCCAACGCATTCACCGCCCGAGCGGCGATGGTCACGATCCTCGTTGCAGTGGTGCTCTCGATCGCCCTGGCCACCTGGCGCCTGGGCCGGATGCAATTGGACTGACGACCGGGACCGGGCGACACCAGTCGCCAGAGAGGACAGCGTCGATGGTGGCTGACCACCGTGGGACACATGGGGATGCGATCTTGCCGCTGGCGGCGAGTGGTCCCGATCGGGACCGCTGGCGGCGTTCCCCGCGCCGGATGAGCCTAGGCCTGATGGTGCCGATCTTCGAGAATTCGGCCTTCGGTGGCACGCCGGGTTTCGGGGACATGCTCCAGATCGTGCGGACCGCGGCCGCGTCCGGCTTCGACATCGTCTGGTTCGCCGATCACTTCTCGGCCGTCACACCCGCCGGCGAGCCGGGCCGGGGTGTCTGGGAGTGCTTCACGACGATGGCCGGGCTCGCCGCCGCGACGAATGACCTGGACATCGAACTCGGCACATTGGTCGCCTGTACTGGCTTCCGGAACCCGGGCGCGCTGGCGAAGACGGCCGAGACGCTCGACGAGGTCAGCGGCGGCCGCTTCATCCTCGGCCTCGGGGCCGGTTGGCACAAGCCCGAGTACGACATGTTCGGGATGCCGTTCGACCACCGGGCCTCCCGCTTCGAGGAGGCGATCGCGATCGTCACCGATCTCCTGCGGACCGGCGAATCGCACCGGCACGGGCAGTACTTTCAGACCCACGAAGCCTTCAACCGGCCCAGGGGGCCGCGCGCCGTGACCGGCGGCCCCCCTATCCTGGTCGGCACGTCGGGCGAGCGGATGCTGGAGATCACGGCGCGCTACGCCGAGGCCTGGAACACCGTCTGGCACCCCGATGCCGAGGCGGCACGGCCGAAGGTCCAGGCCCTGCACCGGGCGTGCGAGGCGGTCGGCCGCGACCCGAGCTCGATCGTGATGACGGCCGGCGGCAACATTGCCCTCGACGGGTACACCGGCACCCGGCCCGACCCGATGCGGGGCAGCGTCGGGGAGATCGCCGGCCGGGTCGCCGCCTTCGCCGGTCTGGGGTTCGAGCACTTCGTCTGTGGCCTGGACCCCTGCACGCCGGCGAGCGTGGCAGAATTCGGGGCCACGGTCGCGGCGATCGACCAGGCGATGTGAGACGGACCGGAACGGCGACGGGATTCTGAACGCGTCCGCCCCACCGGGACGGCGCCTCGCAGGGTGGAGCGACGATGGCTGAACGGTACGCGCTGGGCATCGATTTCGGCGGCACGAAGGTCCTCGCGGCAGTCGTCTCGCTCCGCACCGGGGAGATCGTGTCCTCGGCCAAGAAGAAGACCCGGCCCGACGACGGTCCGGAAGAGCTGGTGCAGCGGATCTTCTCCGTTGCCCAGGCCGCGCTGGACGATGCCGGGGCGAGTCAGCGGGCGCCGGTCATCTCCGCGATCGGGATTGGGATGGCCGGTCAGGTCGATCCTGTGGCAGGCGTCCTGCTCGGCACGCCGAACCTGGCCCAGTCGTCGGTCGAACTCCCGATCGCGGCCCGCCTGACGGAACGATTCGCCGTCCCGGCCGTGCTCCGGAACGATGTCCACATCGCTGCCGTCGGCGAGCAGCGCTTCGGGGCGGGCCACGATGCCGCCTCGTTCCTCTGCGTCTTCGTCGGTACCGGGATCGGCGGGGCGCTGGTCCAGGACGGCCAACTCGTTACCGGCTTCACCGGGACCGCCGGGGAGATCGGCCACATCATCGTCGATGCCGATGGCCGCCTGTGTGGCTGCGGTGGCCGGGGCCACCTGGAGGCCTACTCGTCGCGGACGGCGATGACCAAGGTCATCCTCGGCGAGATCAAGCGCGGCCGGGCGACCCGCCTCACCGAGGTCTTTGCCCTGGATGACGGGACGCTCGGGCGAGGAGCGGCCCTGCGATCCGGGATGCTGTCCCGGGCGGTGGCGGATGGCGACGAACTGGTGACCGAGGTCGTCCGCGACGCCGCACGGTACCTGGGGTTCGGTCTCGCCAGCGTGATCAACGTCGTCAACCCGCAACGGCTGATCCTGGGGGGCGGGGTGATCGAGGCGGTCGACCTGATGTTCGAGGTGGCCGCGGAGACGGCCCGGCGGGAAGCATTGCCGGTAGCGGGCCGCGGGATCGAGATTGTGCGGGCCGGATTGGGCGACAATTCCGGCGTCGTCGGGGCGGCGATGATCGCGGGCGCCGCCGCCTGAGACCGGCGGGGGGTCGCGCCGGTCAATGAGCACGACGGACGCCATGCTAGACTTCGTCCCGGGCGCCAGCCCCGCCTTCCGGTCCAGCGTGCGACCGCGGTGAGGGTCAGGGTGGGACTATCGCGTGTCCTGGTGAAATCAAGGTGGGGAAAGAGTCGGATGACCCCACCGGCATGAACGGCGATAAGCTTTTCGGTTCGAGAGGTGTGCATCATGGGAGACGATCACGTGCAGATTCCGTACAGCGATGGGACCGGCGGTGAGGTGGCCGTCTTCGTCGATTTGGAGAACATCCGCTACTCCAGTATCAACTCGTTCGGCCGGGAGCCGGACCCGATCGCCTGGCGCGACAAGGCGCTCCGCTATGGGTTGATGGCCGTCGCGCGGGCCTACGCCGATTTCGATCAGCACCCGCCCCAGGTCCGGACCCGGCTCGACGTGGCCGGGATCGAAGCCCAGCACTTCCCGGCCAAGCGGTCGATCGACCAGGCCGGTCGCGAGAAGATCCAGTCTCGCTCCGACCTCAGCCTGGTGATCGACATCATCAACACCGCGCTTACCCGGCCCGACATCAAGACCTTCCTGCTGTTCACCGGCGACAAGGACTTCATCCGGGTCGTGACGATCCTCCGCAACCGGCTTGGGAAACGGGTGATCATCTGCGGCGTGCCCGGTTCGGTCAGCCCGGATCTCGTGGCCGCCGCCGGGGAGGAAGACCCGCTCGACATCGCCCGCTCCGTCGATATGGACATCGCCGTGATCCGGGCCATCGACGCCTACGTGGCCCAGTTGCACGACGGCTTCGTCCCCACCCAAAGTCACATGAGCCGGACCTTGTGGCGCTTCCTGGACCGGGCCGTGCTGCAGTCCGAGCACATCGAGGCCAAGGTGATGGAATTCCTCCGGAAGGGCATCCTGACCAAGCGGCCGTGCGTCAACGGCCAGGGTCAGGAGTTGGTCACCACCGAGTTGAACCTCGATCATCCGCTGGTGCGGGAGACGCTGCCGCATCGCGTCGAGGCCATCGCGGCACTCCCCGTCGACGACGAGGACGCGGATGGTGACGCGTATTACGACGGCTACGATGACGGCGAGGAGACGGTCGATGGCGGCGTGACGGTCTCCGGCGAGGCCGGAACGGTGACGACCGGGTCAGACGACGACGAAGACGAGGAGCCCGCGGAGGGCAACGTGCTCACCGCCGCCGATGTCGAAGACGAAGCGGAAGACGAGGACGAGGACGACAATTGGGGTAACGTGATCACCGCGCGGGATCGCGTCTACCGGGCGGGACTCCCCGCGCCCGGAAACGCTTGACGAGGACGAGTCTCGATAGGACCTGGCGAGGGGAGGGGGTTGCGGCCCCCTCCCCTCGTCGTTTCTCGGCACGGTCACCTCTCGGCGCTCCTGCCGTCCCGATGCCGCTCAGGCGATCAATGCCCGCGTGAGTGCCTCGTCCTCGCCCGTCTCGTCCGCCTGGAGCATGTCGAGGATCGGACCCGGCCGGTGTGAGATGAACAGCATCGTGTCCTCCGGCCGGGCCATCTTCATCGCCCGCCGGATGGCATCCTCCTGGTCCGGAGCCTTGAACATCACCGGGACGAGGTCGTTCAGCGCGACCCCCTGTTTGACCCGTTCCCACTGGTCCGCCCGCATCCCGTCGCCCGCGACGACCAGCGCGTCGGAGGTCCGGCCGATCAAGCGGCCAACCTCGATCAGATCATCATCGGAACCGTCCGCCACTCCCGCCAGGAGCGCGATCATCCGTCCCCGCCGACGGGTCGTCAGGGCGCGGAGGACGGGCCGCAGGAACCACGACGGGAGGGGACGCTCGACCACGGCGAGGCGGTCGTGGAGCCGGAACAGGTTGAAGGAACCCGGCAGCAGGCGGCCGGCGTCGCCGAAGGACGACAGCGCCGTCGAGACCTGCGCCGAGGAGATCCCGGCCGAGATCGCGATGGCGCTGGCGAGCAGGGCATTCATGACCTCGAAGGCGGCGGCTCCCTGAAGGGCGAAATCCAGGGCATCGACGCGGCAGAGCGGTGTCCTCGATCCTTCCGTACTGCCCACGGTCAGTCGTTCACCCTCGACCCACGCGCCCCGGTACCCGGCCTCAAGGTGCCTCTTGAGGAGGGGAGCCTCCCGGCTCTGGCCGACGAAGAACGCGTCCGGATATCGCGCCTCGGCCGGTCCGGCGACGGCGTAGTCCTCGGCATTGACGACGAGGTAGCCGCCGGGCGCCAACGAACTCAACACGGAGGGATAGGCGTCGAGAGCGACCCGCGCGTCCCAGTGCGCGAGGCAGGCGTCACTATTGCCGCACAGGTTGGTGACGGCGAGGATCGGAAAGGCCCCCTGGGGAAGTCCCACGGCCCGGACGGTTTGCCAGTCCAATTCCTGGATGGCGACGTCGAGCGTCCCGCTTGCCAGGTCCCGCATCGCCCCGGCCCACGGTGCCAGTTCGCCGTCGGCGAACAGGCCGTTCGTCTCCACCCCGTCGTCGGTCCAGATGCAGGTCTTCAGTCCGGCCGATCGGAAGATGTGGTCGACCATCCTGACGACCGTGCTCTTGCCCCGGGTCCCGGCCACGGCGATCACCGGCAGTCGGGCATGATGGCGCTGCCCGGCGCGCCAGGCGTCGAATGACGCGGGGGCGCGGCGGGCGCCGGACGTGCTGCTCAAGGATGGTGCGTCGTGGGTGGACATCATCGTCCAGTTCCTTCCGGCCGACTCGCGTCGAGGCACGCCCTGAGGGCGGGTAAGGCCGCTCGGTAGGCCCTGCCCCGGTGACTGATCGCGTTCTTTTCGAAGAGGGGGATCTCGGCGAGGGTTCGGCCGTCAGGGAGCTCAAAGACCGGGTCGTAGCCGAAGCCCCCGTCGCCACGCGCCACCGGCGCGATGACGCCGTCGAGGTGGCCCCCGGCGGTGGCGATGAGGCCGGACGGGCCGGCGATGGCGACGACGCAACGGAACCGCGCTGTCCGTTGACCGGGTTCGATGGTTCGCATCTGGGCGAGGAGCTTCTCCCGGTTGGCCGCGTCGGACACCGTCGTCCCCGCGTATCGGGCCGAGTGTACCCCAGGTGCGCCGCCCAGGGCATCGACTTCGAGTCCCGAATCGTCGGCGACGGTCAGGTATCCGGACACTGCCCCGGCCAGGGCTTTGGTCACGGCGTTGTCGTCGAGGGTCACCCCGTCCTCGGGCGGCGACGGCAGTCCCAGATCAGCGAGGGTCACGACCTCGATTCCCCGCGGGAGCAGGGCCAGGAACTCCCGAGCCTTGCCCGGGTTGCTCGTGGCGAGGAGGATGCGCCTCACCGGCACCGCTGGTGGATCAGTCATCTCCGGGGCCACGGGCAACTGGTGGGCCAAAGATGCCCCGGGCCGTCGCGGTGGTCACCGTCCGGACCAGGTCGACCGGCTGCCCGGTCAGGGCGGCGATCTCCGCCGCGATGCGTGGGATCGCCGCCGGGGTGTTGCGGCGATCCTTGCTGCCCGCCGTGACGAGGTAGGGACTATCGGTCTCCAAGACGATCCGATCGATTGGGATGCGGGGGAGGGCGTCGCGCAACGCGGTGCTCTTCGCCCGGGTGACGAGGCCACCGATCCCGAATGACCACCCGCGTCCCAACCCAATGTCCAGCAGTTCGTCGCTGCCGTCGTAACAGTGGAGGACGACCGCTTGGGTCGTCGCCGTCTCCGCCAGCATCGTGGCACAGTCGGCCGCCGCGTCGCGCTGGTGGATCACGACCGGTAACCTGGCCGAGGCCGCCAGGTCGAGCTGGCGACGGAAGAGGTCTCGTTGCCCCGCGGGGTCAGGGTCTGGCCGGGAGTAGTCCAAGCCGATCTCGCCAATGGCGACCGGCCGCTCCGCCTCGACCAGGCGGACCAATGTCGCGAAGGTCTCGGGACCGTCCTCGCCGGCGTGGCCGGGGTGCAGGCCCAGGGTGAACGCCACGCCTGGCTCGGCTCTCGCCAGGGCGACCGTGGTCGCCCACCGGGCCGGACAGTAGCCGATGTTGACGAACCGCGCGACGCCGGCGGCCCGGGCCGTGGCCAGGACCTGGACCCGGTCCGGGTCGAACGCGGGGTCGTCGAGGTGGACGTGGGTGTCCACGAAGTCATCGCCCGCGACCCCGCTATCCGGCCCATCGCCCATCACCCCGACTCCCATGCCCGTGATGCCCGGCCGGTTTCGGTCCGGGGACAGAAACCGGCGCTATTTGACGGTGACGCTCTTTGCCAGGTTGCGAGGCTTGTCGGGATCATTACCGCGCAGCAGCGCGACCTCGTAGCCCAGCATTTGGGCCGGCAGGGCGCTGACCAGGGGCGCGGCGTTGCCGACGTCCGGAGTCGGCAGGTGGGTGTCGAAGGCGGGGTCGTCCTCCGGGCCGATGCCGATGATGTAGCCGCCCCGGCTCCTCAGTTCCATGGCCCCGGAGAGGATGTCGTCCCGCGTCTCGTCGTTCGGGGCGTAGACGACGCAGGGGGTCCCAGGTTGAATCAGGGCGATCACGCCGTGCTTCAGTTCGCCGCCGGCGAATCCCTCGGCGTGAATGTAGCTGACCTCCTTGATCTTCAGGGCGGCTTCCATCGCGGTCGGGTAGGCCAGGCCGCGACCGATCACGAACAGGTCCGGGGCCGGCGCGATCGTGGCCGCGACGTCGCGGACCCGCGCCTTCCACGGCTCGGTCAGCATCCCCCGCAGGCCCTCGGCCGCCAGGTGGACCAGGCGGGCGCCCTCGTCGTAGGTCCCGGCCAGGGCGTGGGCGGTCAACAGAAGGGCCGCCACCTTGGCGGTGTAGGCCTTGGTCGAGAGGACGCACTGCTCGGGCCCGGCGAGGAGGTGGACGCGGTGGTCGACCATCCGGTCGAGGGTCGATCGCTTGGCGTTGACCAGGGCGCCGAGGCGGGCGCCGCGTCGCTTGGCCGCCAGCATCGCGTCGATCACGTCGGCCGTCTCCCCGCTCTGGGAGAGGGCGATCACCAGGCTCTCCGGGGTCAGGAAGTGTTCGTGATACCGGAACTCGGAACCGACGACGAAGTTGACGTGGCGGGCCGCGATTCGGCTGAAGAGGTAGGAACCCGTCAGGGCCGCGTAGGACGCCGTACCGCACCCGACCAGGAACGTCCCGTAGGCCCGCTCGATCGCCCGGGCCATGTCCTTGATCGCCGGGCCGTTCTCGGCCAGCAGCCGGTCGAGCACGACCGGTTGCTCGGCCATCTCCTTCGACATGAAGTGGGGGTGACCATTGAGGCCGATGTCGCCCTCGGTGATCGTCAGGGGGCCGAACTCCGGCGGGATGGGCCGCAGCGTGCGGCGATCGTACAGTTCGACCCCCCGCGCCGTCAGCCGGACGACGTGCTCGTCCTCTAAGAACAGGATCCGTTCGGCGTGGGCGGCCAGGGCCGTCATGTCGGACGCGATCGTGAAGCCGGACCGCCCGGCGCCGATCACCAGGGGCGAGGTCGACTTGGCGGCGACCAGTTCGCCTCGGGCCTGGTCGAGCACGATGACGGCATTCAGGCCACGGAGCCGTACGAACACCGATGCCAGGACGGCGTACAGTGGCCGCTCGGGGTCGGCCATGACGGCCCGGTCGACCAGGTGGGCGATCACCTCGCTGTCCGTCTCGGAGGCGAAGACATGCCCCTCCGCCCGCAACTCGTCGCGCAGGGGCCGGAAGTTCTCGACGATCCCGTTGTGGATGATCGCGACCCGGCCGCTCGGCCCGACGTGCGGGTGGGCGTTCTCCCGCGTCACGCTCCCGTGGGTGGCCCAACGGGTGTGGCCGAACCCGAGTGTAGAGGGGGGCAGCGTGACGGTGGCACCACCGATCTTGCCGATTTCCTTCTCGACCTCGATCCGCTCGCCCTGGCCGACCGCGACGCCCCAGGAGTCATACCCCCTGTATTCGAGCATCGACAGGGCCCGCATCACCATCGACCCGACATCGGCTCGCTGGCCGACGTACCCGAAGATCCCGCACATCGTCACTCTCCCGTCCCGGCCGTCGCCCCGGTACCCATGAGGATCCGGGCGGGCGGCGCGAAGCCATCCCGGCGAGGTTCGCCGGCACCGATCATTGGTGGTCACTCGGGTGAAGAGCGGTCGCGGAGATCCGGGGATGCGCCGGTGGGAACGGCGAATGGTCCTGATGGTGGTGGTGTCCACGTGGAACGGTATTTGGGCGACGGTTACCCGCCGGTTTTGTCCCGTCACTGACGACCGTGGCGGCCGGGGAGCCATCCGCCGAAGGATTCGATCGGCTCCCACCTCGTCAACCCGGTGTCCGACCGGGCCCTGGCGCTCTGAACGTTCCCAACCCTGACAAGCCCGCTTCCGTCTGGACCGGCCGACAACCCGTCTCCGGGGTGTACGGTCACTCCACCTGAGCCAAGTGTACTGGCTTTGCCAGCCCGTCACAATGGTTCCTGACCGCTTCAGGCTTCCCGGGTTAAGGTATGATTGATATGCACCCGTCCGAGAGCGTCGCCCCGACATCGGAGTCCTCCCGCTCGTGATCGAACGCTACACCCGCCCCGAGATGGGCGCGATCTGGAGCGATCGGCGGAAGATCGATGCCTGGCTGGCGGTGGAGA
>JACCVE010000380.1 GCA_013698285.1 Chloroflexia bacterium
TCTCAGTGCCGTAGTAGATGATGGGGGGACGAGGCAGGGTGAACTGGTAGAGCGCGGCCATCTTGAGGAGATCGACATCACCCCGGGCGACCCAGAGGAAGCGGTTCATGTCGTGGTTGTCGAGGAAGGTCGCCAGGGTGAAGCCGGGCGGGAAGTAGGCCAAGTGGCGTTGGGTGAACGTCTCGAAGGCCGATGCCGTCTCCGTCTCGAAGGCGAAGAAGGCCCGCACTTGCTGGAGAAAGAGGAAATCGAGCATGCCATCCATGCGACCAGCGTATGAGCGTTGGAGGGCCGCGGTCTCGACCACCTCTCCCAGGGCGACGCAGTCTGGTCGGATCGCCCGCGTGCGAGCCCGGAACTCGGCCCAGAAGGCATGGGTCGGACCGTGGGCATGGTCCAGCCGGAAACCGTCCACGCCTCGTCGTAGCCAATACTCGGCGGCGGTGAACAAGAAGTCGCGGGCAGATGCGTTGGTCGTGTCGATCTGAGGCAAAGTTCGTAGGCCGAAGTACGAGCGATATTCGTCCGGCCAGGAACGGAAGTTGAACCACTCGCGTGTCGACGCGTCGGGGTCGGTCGTCGCGGAGACGAACGCTGGATGGCGATCGGAAACATGATTGGCGACGAAGTCCAGAATCACCCGGATGCCGGCCCGGTGCGCGGTAGCGACCAGTTCGACGAGATCGGCTTCCGTCCCCAGGCGCGGTTCGATCGTCAGGTAGTCGGTCGCATCGTAGCCATGGTGCGACGGAGACGGGAAGACCGGGGAGAGCCAGAGACAGTCGATCCCGAGATCGGCGAGAAATGGCAGCTTCTCCGTGACGCCACGGATCGTGCCGCCGTAAAACTCATCGAGCGCATTCGCTGACCGCCATTGTCGACCGTCTCCGGGCGAGAATCTGTCGACGAACACGTTGTAGATCACGGAGCCGGCCAGCCACCCCGGGTCCGCATCATCGTCGACCAGCACCGCAAACGGGGTGGGCCGGCCAGTCCAGGGGTCGAGGTCGGCCCCGCTCATGGAGCCATCGGCGAGGGTCACCTCGACCTCGTACCGGACGAGGGTGCCCCGGGGAAACCCCGGCAGCATCGCGGTCCAGCGCTGGGAGTAGGCCCATGCGAGTGTGTCCCACTCGACCGCGTCGAGGTGGAACGCGACGACATCCGTCGAGTCGGACGGCATCGTGTCATTGACTGAGTAGCGTGCGACGATGCCGCTGACAGCGACGTCCTGCCCGACCATGATGACGATCGTCGTCGGCTGTTCGGGGACGGGACAGGCGGGACTCAGCACGTTGTCGTGGACCACGCCTGATCGAGTCCCTCGCAGGGCTTCGAGGCGAAGTTCATCGGTCGCCAAGGTGCCGAAGATGAAATCGGAGGTGACGCGGTCAGTCATCAGGTTCCTCGCGAGAGGTCGAGGACGACGCCCGAGCGGGGCGGCATCATCAACCGGAGACGGTCGCCGTCAGAATTCGCCCGTACCGGGCCGTTGACGACGAACACCTCTCGCGTCGAGCCGTCAGCGGCCGGGACGATCCCGTCCCGGGCGATGTCGATCTCGCGCGGGACATCGCCAGTGTTGATCGCCGTCAGCAGGTGGGCATCGCCCAGGCCGCGGAGCGCGGCATAGGTGTCCTCGGCGGCATGGATGCCCCGATAGGTCCCGGTCCGCAACGCCTCGTGGTCCTTGCGGAGGCCGATCACCGCCTTGAAGAAGCCGTGGAGCCCGGTGTCCCACTGGTCATGGTGGTCCCAGGGGAAGGACTTGCGGACCCAGCGATCCTCGGGCAGGGCGCCGGTCAGACCGACCTCGTCGCCGTAGTAGACGCAGGGGGCGCCGGGAAAGGTGAACATGAGCAGGGCGGCCAGCTTCAGGGAATCGACATCGCCGGCGGCGATGGAGAGGAACCGGGAGGTGTCGTGGCTGTCGAGCAGGTTGAGCTGGGCGAGTTGGATCGGCCACGGGTACAACGCCAGGACCGCGTCGATCTTCTCGGCGTAGGTTCGCCCGTCGATGCCCGGCCAGGGCGCATAGCCCCGCCCGACCACGGTCTCCTTGACGACCCGGTGGCGACAGGCGAAGGCGATCGCGGCCTCGGTGAAGGGGTAGTTCATGACCGCGTCGAACTGGTCGCCCCGCAGCCAGGGCCGCGCCTCGTGCCAGATCTCGCCGACGATGTAGCACTCGGGGTCGATCGCCTTGACCCGGGTACGGAACTCTTCCCAGAAGCCCGGGGTCGTGATCTCCTCCGGCACGTCGAGGCGCCAGCCGTCGATCCCCCTGCGGACCCAGTATTCTCCGACCCGCATCAGGTATTCGCGGACCATGGCATGGTCGGTGTTGAGTTTCGGCAGGGCGTGGAGGCCAATCCAGGCCTCGTATCCGGGCGGTTCGCCATGATCGTAGGCATTGGCCGGGTGAGCAGAGAAGGTGAACCAGTCCACCCAGGGCGACGCGGCGCCGTTCTCGAGGATATCGTTGAACGGGAAGAAGCCCCGGCTGGCGTGGTTGAAGACGCCGTCGAGGACGACCCGGACACCCCGGGCGTGGCAGGCGGCCAGCATCTCGTCGAAGGCGTCGTTGCCGCCGAGGAGGGGATCGACCTGGTAGTAGTCATGAGTGTGGTAGCGGTGGTTCGAGGCGGACTGGAAGATCGGGTTGAAGTAGATCGCGGTGATGCCGAGGTCCTGAAGATAGTCGAGCCGTTCGACGACCCCGAGCAAGTCGCCGCCCTTGTAGCCGTGGGCGGTGGGATCAGAGTCCCACGGTTCGAGGTTCGACGGCTTCTCGACCCGGTCACTCTTGGCGAAACGGTCGGGGAAGATCTGGTAGAAGACGGCGTGCTTGACCCAATCGGGCGTGACCGGGTCGGCGGCAGACGACACTCCAGGTGACGACGAATACTGCTTCACGGTGGGTGACTCCAGGCGAACAGCGCTGGGACCGACCGTGGACCGTTCGTCCACGGTCGGTCCGGGTGCCAGGACGACGATCGACGCGGGACTGTCGGGACGATCGAGGACGAGCTACCCCTTGACCGATCCCTTCGTCAGGCCCTCGACCAGCAAGCGCTGGGCCAGGAAGAAGATGATCAGGATTGGGATCGAGCCTAGCACGGCCGCCGCGCAGAACAGCGTCCACTGGGTGTTGAACTGGGTCGAGAGGGTCCGGACGCCGACCCCGAGCGGGTACTTGTCCGGGCTAGAAAGGAGGATGGACGTCAAAATGTACTCGTTGTAGGTACCGATGAACGCGAAGATGAATTGGGCGACCAGCATTGGTTGGACCAGGGGCAGGATGATCGTCCAGAAGATCCGGAACTGGCTGGCACCGTCGAGGGCCGCCGCCTCGTCGAGGTCCTTCGGGATGCTGTCCATGAAGTTGCGCATCAGCCAGACGGCGAGCGCACTGCCGCCGAAGCCGAAGATCGCGATCATCCCAATCCGGGAGTTGTACAGTCCAACCAGATCGAGCATCCGGAAGTACGCGGTCACAGCCAGGGTCGTCGGGAGCGATTGGATGATCAGCAGGGAGAGAATGCCGTATTTGCGGCCCGGGAACCGCATCCGGGAGAACGCATAGCCGGCGAGCGTCGAGAAGAAGACGACGATGATCGCACTGGACAGGCCGAGGATGAGGCTGTTCCAGACCCACGTCGGGAACTGCCCATCGAGGACGCGACGGTAATTGTCGAAGGTGAGGACCTCGGGGATGAACGTCGCGCTGTAGAGGCTCGGTCCCCCTCCCTTGAGTGAGTACAGCACGACATACAGGACCGGGAAGAGCATCACGGCGATGATGACGTAGAGGATGATCCGGATCAGCCAGGCCTCGACCGTGCGCCGGGTCCGGGCGGACGAGACATACGACGCGGTCTTGAGATCGACGTTCGGGAGCACTTGGGCGGTGGGCGCCCCGGCGGTGGTCGGCACGCTCATGTTAGTCAACCTCCGCGAACGACCGCGTCGTGATCGAACTGACGATGATCAGGACCGCGATCATGACGAACGTGACGACGCCATAGGCGGCCCCGAGACCATAGTCGCGCAAGATGAAGACGACGTCATAGGCGTAACTGGCGAGCGTGTCCGTCTTACCCCAGCTCGCGCCCGGAGCACCGGCCGGGAGCCCGGCGGTGAACAGGATGATGATGCCCGCGTTGTTGATTTGGAACGCCGCCTGGGTGATCAGCAACGGGACCGTGGCGCTGACGAGGAACGGCACCGTGATGTCTTTGAACCGCGCCCAGGTCCCGGCACCGTCGAGGTCGGCGACCTCGTAGAGGTCGCGCGGGATCGATTGCAGGGCGGCGAGCCCGACGGTCATGAAGAACGGGTAGGTGAACCAGAGATTGACGAAGAAGAGCGCGGAGCGTGGTAACAACGAGTCGCCCAGTTGGGGAATCCACGTCTGGCTGTCGAGCCCGACGGACATCAGAAGCTCGTTGATCGGGCCCTGATTGTTGAAGATACCCGTCCAGACCTGGATGAGGAGGATGAACGGCAGGGCCCAGGGGATGATGAGCAAGGTGCGATACAGGTTGCGCTCGGGGATACCTGGGTGGTTCAACATCAGGGCGAGGAACAACCCGAACCCGACGTTGATCAGGGTGGTGAGGACCATGAAGAGGATGGTGAACCGCAGGACCGGGAGAAACTCGCCGCTCTGCTGAAACAGGTACCGATAGTTGTCGAGTCCGACGCGATCAAACTCGATGAAATTAAAGAGGCCCCAGTTCGTGAACGAGATGTAGAACGTATACAAGAACGGAATAATGGTGAAGAGGACGGCCGAAATGATCACCGGGGCGATGTACCAGTACGGCTTCCACTTCGATTGCAGGGGCGCCCGCGTTGGCTCGGGGGTAGGTGCGCGGGGATCGTCCGAGGGGATCGCCGAGACCGAGACCATCGCGCTCCTCCTGTCGCCTACGTGCCTGCGGCCAGGAGGAGCACCTTTCGATGCTCCTCCCCGCCGTGGTCATTCTCCGGATGCGTCCGTGTGACGGAGACGTTATCCCTGGGTGCGCTCGATCGCGGTCTGGATCTGGACAACCGCGTCGTCGAGGTACTGCTGCACCTCCTCGTCGGAGGCGTTGGGCGGAACGATGGCGTCCATCGCCGCGCCCCACGGGGTCCAGACCTGGCCCATCGCCGCGATGTTCGGCATCGGCTGGCCGAGCTGGATCTGTGCGGCCCAGGCCGGGATGGTCTCGTCGGCCGCGACCGTCTCGCTCTGCAGGGCGCTGGCCCGGGCCGGCACCTTCTGCTCCGAGGCGAACAGGGCGACCGACGAATCGGTTCCGGTCATGAAGTTGACGAAGTCGAGTGCCGCCTCCTGATTCTCGCTGAACGCGCTGACCAGCATGCCCTGCACGCCGATGAACGGCCGCATCGGCTCGCCGTTTGGTAGGGTAGGCAGCACGGAGACGCCGTAGTTGATCCCGGCGGCGGTCAGCGGGTTCTCGCGCCACGGACCGTTGATCGTCATGGCGACCTGGCCCGACTCCATCATGCCCTCGATCACGCCGTGCATGTTGGCCCGGTCGATCACGACATCTGGCATGGGCGGCATCTGCATGTGGTACATGTCGCGGATGAACTTGGCCGCCTCGACCCCCTCTGGGGTGTTGAGCCCGATGTCCTCGGTGTTGAAGACGCCGTTCTCGTACTTGAAGATGTACGAGCCGAAGCCCATGAAGAAACCGCCCTCGTGATACTGCTCAAGGAGGGGGAACCCAAAGCCGTAGACCTCACCGGATGTGAGTGCCTGGGACATGGTGACCAACTCGTCCCACGTCGCCGGCGGAGTTTCCACCAGGTCCCGGTTATAGATCAACGCCACCGACTCCGCGAACAGGGGCGCGGCATAGAGGGGTCCATCGACGCTGGAAAGCGCCAGCGTCACCGGCAGGAAGTCCTCGATCGACTCGATCGCGCCATCCGGCATCTCAAGGGCGATCTGCTGGAGGGCGAACTCCCCGATCCAGTCGTGCGCGACCGGGCCGAAGGCGTCCGGTCCCTCGCCGCCGGGGGCGGCGGTCGACATCCGTGGCCGGAAGTCGGCGTCAGGTACCGTCACGATCTCGATCGGGGTGCCGACCGCTGCCGTGTAGGCGTCGGCGCGGGCCCGCAACTGGGTGAAGGTGTTGGGTCTGCCGGCGTCCTCCGGGCTGGCGCGGGTCCAGAAGACCAGGCCATCGACCTGGGGTCCCATCGGGGTGTTGCCACCGGGCATCGCGGTCGCGCCACCGGCGGACGGCGTCGAGGCGGGGGTACCCTGGGCGCCCACGAGACGGGTGCCGCTCGCGGCGAGTGCGGCGGCACCGGCACCGGCCACGGCACCACGGCGGATGACGTCACGGCGATTTGCCCGGCTCGACAGGCTCCGATTGATGATCTCGTCTGAACGCTTCCTGCGCATGGTCGTCAACTCCTCCGCAATGGATATGTACACCGGTCACGGGCCACCCGTGCCATGGCGGACGGTCTCCGTCCGCGCTTCCTGCCGCACGTCGCCACGGCCCCGATCCCTTCACCGGTAAGGACCCAGTCGATCCCGTCGCGGTTCGGCGGACCAGGGAGGCGATCGAGCGTCGGCTCGCGGTCGTTGATCGCGATTTCGTACCACGCGACCGCGGATCGCCATCGAGTCTCGTCGATGGCACGTCCCGATGATATCTCATTTAACTGCGAGACTCGTGCCACTGCCATCGCGTCGAGACCGCGCCGGGCCCGCCCCGCTCGGACGATTCCGTGGTCAGTTGATCCGCCGGACCGGAGTGTACCGGAGCAGGACCGGGACGTAGGCGAGCACGATCAGGCCGTTGACGACGAGGGCCCCCTGGACGCCGATGAAGCGGGCGATGAAGCCGGCCTCCAGGCCGCCGATGGGAGTCAGACCCCAGAGCATGGTGTAGACGGCCAGGACCCGGCCCCGGTACCGCTCGTCGACGAGGGTCTGGACCAGCGTATCGTTGAAGGTGGCGTAGGTCGAGGTCGCCAGACCGAGGAAGAGGATCAGGATGAGGGACAGGACGACGTTGCTGGAGAGGGCGAAGGCGATCAGCATCACCGCGAAGCAACCGACCCCGGTGATCACGATCCGGCCCCGCCGCCGCACGCCGCTCAGCATGGCGACCCCGAGGGTGCCCGTCAGGGCGCCGACCCCGTTGGCCGCCAGCAGGACTCCATAGCCCCGGCTGCCGAGGCCGAGGACATCCCGGGCGACGGCCGGGGCCAGGGTGAAGTAGGCGATCCCGAACATCAGGGGGACGACATCCACCGACAACAAACCCCGGATCACGGGCGTGCGCCAGATGTAGCGGTAGCCGTCGATCACATTGGCGAACGCGCCCCGGACCCCGGCGACCCCGCCGGTGGCCACCGACGCCGGCACCTCGAGCAGGGCCAGCACGACCACAAAGGGGATGTACATCATCGCGTTGAAGGTGAAGCAGGCCGCCAGGCCGACCAGGCTGATCAGGAACCCGCCGACCGCCGGTCCGACGATGCGGGCGGCGTTGAAGGCGGCGGCGGTCAAGGCAACCGCACTGCGCAGTTGGGTCTTGGAGACGAGGGCCGGCATCAGGGTCAGGCGGGCCGGCCAGTCGAAACCGGAGGCGAGACCGTTGACCACCGCGATGACGAGGACGTGCCAGACCTCGATCCGCCCCGTGCCGACCAGCGCCGCCAGGAGGAGGCCGGTGACGACCAGCGTGAGCTGGACCACGATCAAGACCCGGCGGCGGTCGATCCGGTCCAGGACCGCCCCGGCGACCGGCGAGGCGATCAGGACCGGCGCCGCGTTGGCGAAGGCGACCAGGCCGAGCAGGAACTCGTCCCCGGTCAGGTCGTAGACGAGATAGCTCTGGGCGGTGATCCGGACCCAAAGGCCGGTCAGGGAGAGGACGATGGTCAGCCAGAACCAGGTAAACTGCCGGGATTCGAA
>JACCVE010000385.1 GCA_013698285.1 Chloroflexia bacterium
CGTAGATCAGCGGTTCGAGGAACGAGTTCCAACTGCCCTGGAAGCTGAAGATCGCCAGCGCGGTGAAGGCGGGAGCGGCATTCGGCAGGATGATCTGGATGAACATCCGGTACCGGCTGGCGCCGTCCACCCGGGCGGCCTCCTCCAACTCGATCGGGATCGATTCGAAGAACTGCTTCATCAGGAAGATGCCGAAGGCGTCGGTGAGGAATGGGACCGTCAGGGCGCCGTACCCATTGAGCAGCCCGAGGTCGCGCAGGATGAGGAACTTGGGGATGATGGTGACGATGCCCGGGACCATCAGGGTGCTGAGGATCATCAGGAAGACGAGGTTCTTGCCGGGGAACTGCATCCGGGCGAACGCGTAGCCGGCCATCGAGTCGAACACGGCCCGGGAGATGACCCAGATCGCGGCGACGAGGACGCTGTTCCCGAACCAGACCCGGATGTCCGAGTTGCCGACCGTGCGAAAGGCCTGCAGCGTGGCGTTCTCGGGCCAGAACATGTTGGCGAAATTGAGGTTCAGAATTTCGGCGTTCGTCTTGAGCGACGTCGCCACCGAGAAGATGAACGGGATGAACATCGTGAACGCGACGAGGATCAGGACGACGTAGGCGAGCACCTGGACGGCCGAGTCGAACGTTGTTCGCTTGGCGTGGGCCCCCGTGACGCGAGTCTCGGCCTGTGGCATCGGTTCCGTGGCGATGGCCATGGGTGTTGCTCCTCTGGGGCGTCATCGCCCCCTCGACCTAGCTGGCTACCGGTTCTCGGTCTGGCCCAGGAAGTGACGCTGGACGAGGAACAGGACGAAGATGATGCCGAAGAGGATCGTCGCGAGCGCCGAGGCATAGCCCGGTCCCTCGCCGAACTTGAACCCCTCCTGGTAGATCAGGTAGACCAGGGTCGTGGTCGTCCGAGCCGGGCCGCCGTCCGAGGTCATCACGAAGATTTGGTCGAAGACCTGGAACGTGCCGATCGTACCGAGGGTGACGACGAAGAGGATCACCGGCCGGAGCAGGGGAACGGTGATGTCGCGGAACTGCCGGACCCGCGAGGCCCCGTCGAGGGACGCGGCCTCATAGACGTCGCCCGGGATGTCTTGCAGCCCGGCCAGGAAGATGACCATCATCGTCCCGGCCGTCGTCCAGATATTGAGCAACATGATCGACATCAGCGCGATGCTGGGTCCCCGCAGCCAGGGCGGCACAGAATCCGCCCCGAACTGCTCGAGCGTCATCTGGATGATCCCGTTCGGGTTCTGCATCCAGACCGGGTTGGGGACGGGGATGTTGAGCCCGTTGAAGAGGATGTCGACGAGTCCGTTGCGCTGGTAGATCCAGAGGAAGATCAGCGAGATGACGACAGAGGAGCTGATCGAAGGGAAGTAGAATGCGGTGCGGAAGAACGACTTACCGCGGATCTTCCGGTTCGCAAGCACCGCTAGGACGAGCCCGATGGCGGTTTGGGTCGGGACCACCCCGAGCGAGAACCAGGCGGTATTGCGGAAGGCGTTCCAGAAGTCGGGACTGTCCAAGATCTGGCGGTAATTGTCGATCCCGACGAAGTTGTTGATCGTGCCGAAGCTATTGCGCTCGTAAAAGCTGATCCAGAGTGAGTAGAAAATCGGGCCGAAGATGAATGTCGCGAAGATGATGAACGCCGGGGCCAGGAAGACCCATCCGGCGATCATGTCCTCACTCTCCATCGGGCTTCGGGAACGCTTGGTCCTCGCGAGCGCGGTCGCCATCGACTTACCCTCTACCTTTCGTGGCGACGATGCCACACCGGCGGGGAGGCCGAAGCCCCCCCGCCGATAACGGAACACGACGTGCCGGTGCGGCGTCAGTTCTTAGCCGAGGCGGATGATCTCCTCGGCTCGGGCTTGCATGTTGGCGAGGGTGGTCGCCGAGTCCTGCTGTCCGGCGAACAAGGCCTGAAGCTCGGCATTGGCCTCGGTGTTGAATCGCTCACCACCGGAGCCGAGCTGCCACGGGCGAGCGTACTCGCCACCGACCAGGAACGGCTCCCGCTCCGGGAACTGCTCGAGGTAGACGGCGGCGACTTCCGGCCGGGACGGCAGGACGCCGAAGCCGGTGCTCCACTGGGTCATGCCCTCGACGCCGGTCAGCCAGGCGATCAAGGTGAACGCCGCGTCCTGCACATCGGAGGCGGCATTAAGGCCATAGGCTTCAGTGAAGGCCATGGTGGCCTTGCCAGCCGGCCCGGCCGGCATCTCGGCGATGCCATACGGCTTGTTGGGAGCGTTCTCGGCCATGAAGCCGATCAGCCACGGGCCCTCAAAGACGATCGAGGCCAGACCCTTGGCGAAGGCGTCGCCCGGCCACTGGGCGCCGACCTCGGTGAACGTGGTCGCGAGACCGTCAACGTAGAGACCGTGGTAGAAGTCCAGGGCCGCCAGGGCCTCCGGGGTGTCGATCACGATCGACGTCCCGTCTTCGCTGATGACCGATCCGCCGCCCTGGTACAGGAAGGCGATGTAACGGTCGAAGCTCGGACCGAAGACGATCGGGGCCTGACCAGTCTGGTCGCGCAGTTGGGTCGCAACCGTGCGCAGCTCATCCCAGGTGGTCGGGACGGCGAGCCCCTCCCCAGCGACGGGACTAGCGGCCGGGCTTGCGGCCGGGCTTGCGGCCGGACTGGCAGAGGGCGTGCCGCCGATCACGGTACTGGTGTCGGTCGGCGTGGCGAAGATCGCGGGGTCGTAGATCATTCCCAGGGTCGAGAAGTCCTTCGGCAGGCCGTAGAGTTCTTCGCCTTGCTGGAAAGCGGCGATCAGGCCGGGGTAGAACTGGTCGGTCGTGATGCCGGCGGCGGCCATCCGATCGTTCAAAGGTGCCAACACGCCGCCCTGGATGAAGTCAGGGGAAGGCAGGCTACCGAAGGTAAAGACATCGGCGGCTGTGCCAGCAGCGAGGTCGGTCTGCAATTTGGTGTTGTATTGTTGAGTGACGGGTTCGTAGTTGACCTGAATGTCGGGATGTTGCGCCATGAACGTCGCGAGCAGTGACGTCATCACGTTCTGCTCGGCCGGCGAGGATGGGGACTGCGTCAATCGGACTTCGGTGACGTCCTGGGCCCTGGCGTTGCGTAGTGAGACCGGCAGCGCCAACGCGGCGGCCCCCGCCACGCCCATGCCCACGAAAGTTCGCCGCGGCAAACGATGGAACCGGATATCCTCGACCATAGGTGACCCTCCTCAAATGCCTGGTGAGACCTCCCCGGGGAAACGTCTCCCGGGAAGAGTGGAGCGAACCCCGCGTGGGATTCGGCACCGCATAACGTATAGCACAATGCTGCCCAGCGCAGTACCGTTTTGGCTGAATCCTAGGACTATCGGGGGGTTGCGCAGATCATGATCGTGTGGGAGCGCTCCCAGTGGGACGCGCCGGGTGGCCGGGAGTCGATCGGGGCGACCGTGGTCGCCTGATGGGGGATCACATGGTAGATCGGGAGTCGAACCCGCTGATCGCCGCCCGAGACCGCCGGGAGTTGGCTCGCGAGCAGGGCCAAAAGACCGAGAAGTGGCCCCGCACTGCGAGGAGGCAGGCCCGCATCAGTCAGACCCTGCTTCGCCGCCAGACCGACCTGACCTTCGTCCTGGAGGATGTCCACGACCGCCACAACGTCAGCGCCGTGCTGCGGAGCTGCGACGCCGTCGGTATCCTGACCCTCCACGTCGTCTATCGGCAGGACCGGCCGCCCGAGGACGCCTTTGCCCGGACTACGTCGAGCGGGGCGGTGAAGTGGGTCGATGTCGTCCGCCACGACTCGGTCGCCTCCTGCTACGCCGCCCTGCGTGACAACGGCATGACAATCCTGGCCACCGCGCTGGAAGCGGACAGCCACGACCTCTACGACCTCGACCTGACCCGGCCGACCGCGCTGGTCTTTGGCAACGAGCAACGCGGGGTGTCGGACGAGGCCCGGACCGCCGCCGACGGGACCGTGGCGAGCCCGATGCTCGGTATGGTCGAGAGCCTCAACATCTCGGTCGCGTGCGCCGTCACGGCCTTCGAGGCGATGCGGCAGCGCCGCGCCGCCGGGGCGTATGACCGACCGGGCCTGGCGGTCGATGTCCTGGAGTCAATGGAGGCCGACTGGCTCCTCAGGTGAGCCGACCGGACGCGTCTGGCGGTACCGAATTCCTCCTATCGACCGTCATCCGGTCTCTCGTCCTCACGGTCACGTGGTTCCACGAACCGGTTCTCGACCCCTTGGAGGGTCGAGAGAACGGCGAGCGTCGATAACGTGCCGACGATGGCGACGAGATAGAAGCCGGCCCCGACGAGCAATCCGAGGGCAGCCGTGACCCAGATTCCCGCCGCCGTGGTCAGGCCCCGGACGCGATTGCCGGAGACGAAGATCACCCCGGCGGCGAGGAATCCGATCCCCTGGACGATGGTCGAGCCGATTCGGGACGGGTCATAGGGCATCGGCATGTCACCCTGGCTCGATCGCTCCCCTAACAGCACCGAGGCCAGCATGAACAGCGCGGCTCCCTGGCAGACGAGCGCGTAGGTCCGCAAGCCCGCGGCCTTGTTGGCGCGCTCCCGATCCCAGCCGATCGCGCCGCCTAACAGGAGGGACAAGACGATCCGACCGATCGCTTCAAGATTCGAGAGCTGTTCCATGGGTGGCCCGCTCGGGGTCTCCTGACCGTTGTCGAGATGCTGTCCTATCGGGGCGTGCCGCACGGTCCATCGCCGGTCCCGCCCTACGGAAGTCCCGTCAGAATTGGGCGTCGACCACCACGTCTCCGTCCTCTCGGAGGACCCGGACCGACGCGCTTGAACCCGCCCCCAGCAGTTCGACCAGGCGGTCGAGACTCGCCATGTCCTTGACCCGCTTGTTGGTGAAGCCGACGAGGATGTCGCCCTTCCGGATTCCGGCTCGCTCGGCGACGCTGCCGGGCCGGACATCCCCGACGAATACGCCATCCGTGTCGATCGGCCGCGAACCGGCGGCCTCCGGGTGCCTCGCGAGATAGTCCCGGGCGTTCGCGCCCAGGACGCCCAGCGGGGCCCGCTTCGGCCGGTTGACCCGGGCGATCATCTGACTCAGGCGGACCTGATCGAAGCCGACGATGACATCGTCGGCGGTCGCGATGACTGGGACGCCTTGCTGCCCGGAGCGCTGGACCATCTCCATGGCGGCGTCATAGTCCTGGGACACGTCCTTGACGTCGAACTCGACGCCCTGCGCGCGGAGGTACTCCTTCGCGCGGTCACACCACGGTCAGGTGGGGGTGGTATAGACGGTGATCGCCGCCATCGGTGTTCTCCTCGCTCTCGCTCTGGTGACCCCAAGGGTCGGGCCGGTGCACGCGTCTGGCTCCTCTGCCAGCCACGCTTGGCGGGCAACCCATTATCCCCCCTCGACCACGAGCGCCACCATGATCAATTCCGAGAGGCCCCGCATCGTCGCCTCGTAGTCGGCTTCGAGGGACCCGGCACGTCCGAGGGAGTCGAGCGTGACCGGTAAGACGCTCACTCGCGACCCACGTTCGGAGAGGGCCGAGGTCAGGACGGCGTTGGCGCTTGCCTGGGTCCGGGCCGGGACCAGAACCACGGCGGCACCCGTGCCGATCGCGGCATCCGCGATCAGCCCGGCTTCGGCCGCCGTCGGCCAGGGCCGTGACGCCGTCGAGGGCAGGACGGCGACCGTGAAGCCATGGGGGGCCAGGAGGTAGGACAGCCCTCCGTCGGTCGTCGCCACCACCCGCCGGGCGCCGGGGACCATCGCGAACGTTCCAGCCAGATATCGGGACAACTCGGCATAGCGGACGCCCGCGGCCGAGGTCCGGGCCCGATAGGTATCGGCCGCTCCCGGGTCGAGATCCACAAGCGCGTCGGTCACCCGCTCGAGCGCCAGCGTCCAGAGTGCCGGGTCCAGCCAGACCGCGGCAGAGACGGCCGTGCCGTTGCCGTCCGGTGGGAGGAGGCGGTCGGGCGGAATCGTGTCCGCGACACCGACCACTGGTCCCGTTCCGGCGGCGACCGCGAGGAATGACCCGAGACCGGTCTCGAGTCCGAGTCCATGGTGGAACGTGACATCAGCCCCATCGAGCAGCCCGGTGACGCTGGCGGGGGGACGATAGGCGACCGCATCGGCCCCCGGAGGTACGATTTGGCGGACCTCGACCCGATCACCGGCCACATCTCGTACCAAACCGCTGACAAGTGACGTCGTCGTGATCACGACGAGACGGGGTTTGAGCACCTCGGAGGTCGGGGATTGCCAGGCGGCCGACGAGCAGCCCCCCAGCCCAGCGACTGCCACCAAAAGCAGCAGGAGAGAGGGCCAGTACCAGACGCCTCGCGATGGACGCATCGCTAGAAGTCGAACGGTAGGTTGGCCGGCAGCTTGCCCTTCTTGGCCATCTTGCCGAACTGGGCCATCATCCCCTGCATGTCCCTGAACTGCTTCAGGAGTTGGTTGACCTCGTTGCGCTGGGTGCCGCTGCCCCGGGCGATCCGGTTCAGGCGGCGACCCCGGACCATCTCGGGCCGCCTGCGCTCCTGGGGGGTCATCGAGAGGATGATCGCCTCGATCCGCTTGTAGTCGTCGTCGGAGATCTGCGCCTTGGCCTGGCGCATCTGGCTGCCCAGGCCGGGGATCATCTCCATGAGCTGGCTCAGCGGGCCCATCTTCTTGATCTTTTGGAGCTGGTCGAGGAAGTCCTCCAGGTCGAATTGGCCCTTGATCATCCGGTTCTGGAGTCGTTCGGCGTCCTTGTCGTCGGTGAGTTCCTGGGCTCGCTCGACCAGGGAGAGGACATCGCCCATCCCGAGGATACGGCCCGCGAGCCGCTCGGGGTAAAACGGTTCCAGCGCGTCCAGCTTCTCGCCGGTGCCGATGAACTTGATCGGTACTCCGGTCACCGCGCGGATGGAGAGGGCCGCGCCGCCCCGGGCGTCGCCGTCCATCTTGGTCAAGATCAATCCCGTGACCGCCAAGCGGTCGTGGAAGGTCTGGGCGACGCCCACCGCCTCCTGGCCGGTCATCGCGTCGGCGACGAGGAGGATCTCGGTCGGGTTGACCCGGTCGCGGATGGTGACCAGTTCGGCCATCAGCGGCTCGTCGATCTGGAGTCGCCCGGCCGTGTCGATGATGACCGGGTTGTACCCCCGTTCCATGGCGTGCTTGACCGCGTTGACGGCGACGGTGACCGGGCTCGACCCGGTGGTCCCCTCGGCGTAGACGGGGATATTGACCTGCTTCCCCAGCGCCTGGAGCTGGTTGACCGCGGCGGGCCGCTGGAGGTCGGCCGCGACCATCAGCGGGTTGCGCCCCTCCTTTCGGAGTTGGAGGGCGAGCTTGCCGGTGTGGGTCGTCTTACCCGAGCCTTGCAGTCCGACCATCATCAGGATCTGGGGGGGACGCTCCGGTAACCGCAGCGGCTCCCGGTCGGTGCCGAGGACGCGGACCAGTTCCTCGTTGACGATCCCGATTGCCGTCTGCGCAGGCGTCAAACTGCGCAGCACGTCCTGGCCGACGGCCCGCTCCCGGACGGCCGCGACGAAGTCCTTGACGACTTTGAAGTTGACGTCCGCTTCCAAGAGGGCGCGGCGGACCTCGCGCATCGCGTCGTCGACGTCTTGCTCGGTCAGCCGTCCCTTGCGGTTCAGGCGACCGAACGTCTCGTTCAAGCGGTCGGAGAGAGATTCGAACATCGTGGCGTCCTCGGTCAGCGTGGTCGATGGGGGAGGGGAGGGTGACGTGCCGGACCGGGCCTACAGGCCCTCGCCGACGCCGAAGAAGAGCGAATCGACGTAGGTGTCGGGGTGGAACTCGGCCAAGTCGGTCGCCTTCTCGCCGGTGCCGATGTACGAGATCGGGGTACCCAATTCTTTGGCGACGGAGAAGGCGATGCCACCCTTCGCGGTGCCGTCCAGCTTGGCGATCATGATGTCGGTGATCGCCACCGACTTCGAGAACTCCTGGGCCTGGATCAGGCCGTTCTGGCCCGTCGTGGCATCGATCGCCAGCAACACTTCCTGGGGAGCGGACTCGACGTGGCGCTGCATCACCTTGCGGATCTTGCCCAACTCGAACATCAGATTGGTCTTGTTGTGCAGGCGGCCGGCCGTGTCGACGATCAGGACATCGGCGCCCCGGTTGTGGGCCGCCTGCATGGCGTCGAAGACGACCGCGCCGGGGTCGGCGCCGGGACCGTGGGCGATCACTGGCACATCCAGGCGCTGGCCCCAGATCTGGAGCTGGTCGATCGCGGCGGCGCGGAAGGTGTCGCCGGCGGCCAGCATCACGCTCCGGCCGAATCGCTGGTGATAGGCCGCCAGCTTGGCGATCGTGGTGGTCTTGCCGACGCCGTTGACGCCGACGACCAAGATCACCCAGGGCACACCGCGCTGGAGGATCTTGACCTTCCGGTTTCGGGTGGCGAGCTCGAGCAGGGCGACCATGTCATTGCGGAGCAGTTCGCGGGCATCGGTCGGATGGACGATCCGTCGATCGCGGACCTGCGACCGGAGATCCTCGACCAGTCGCTGGCTGACGTCCCAGCCGACATCGGCCTGGATCAGGAGCATCTCCAGGTCCTCGTACAGCTCGTCGTCCATCGTCGAACGGTCGAAGAGGCGGGTGATCTCGAGGAAGACCCCTCGCCGCGTCTTCTCCAGACCCTGCTGGACCTGCACATCGGGTTCCGCCCGGCGGCGAAAGAGACGGTTCAACACCACGGGAGACGCCCTTCGTGTGAGGTTCGTGCGGGGGATCGAGGGCGGGCCGGGGACGATGCTGGAGAGTTGTTTGACCCTGAGAAGCTTACCACGGGCCCCCGGTACCCCGGTCACGGGCCCGGCGGCGCGCCGCCCGCGGAGGACCGGACAAACGCCTCGGATGGCGTGACCCCCCGCCACCGCCCGACGAACTACGGGCGACGCAGCGCGGGAGCAACGCGCGCTAGGCCCAGTAGATGAACGATCCCTGGTGATCCGCGGCGATCTGGAGCAGGGCGAGCCCGGTGAATCTGGCGTAGCAGTAGGGTCGGAACTTCTCGACGGACTCGTCGACGTCGGCGCCACACGCCCACCGCGCGCTGATCTACACGGGCGTCACTGACTGAGTCGCCGCTTCAAACGACGATGGACACGGCAGGTTGACATCCACCTTCCAGCTAGGGCCCAATCAGCGGAACGGCTCGTGGGGCCGTCACATCGCGGCATCCTAATCTGGGTCATAGCAGACGGCGACCCGGCCGACGCGGGGCTTGCCCGTGCCACCGGATGCGTCGAAATATCTGCCCGAGCTCCAGCTTCGGCTCGGTCGCGATCAGGATATCTGCCTGTTCCTCGGCGAGCGCGCACGAGTCATTTCCTGACACGGCGACGCCGATCGCGACGCGCGTCGCTGGCAGGTTCCGGAGCTTGGCTGGCTCGACGTCGAAATGCGTCCCGCGGTCGTTGACGTTCCCATCGTCGAGCAGGGCGACGATGAAGTCGATCGCCTCAGAGAGCATCTCGTGGCGGATGCCCACCGCCGGCCGACCCTCGCCGACGATGGGTTCGTTCAGGTTCTCCCGCGCGCCGAGCCCGTGCTGGATGTGTACAGCGGAGAGTGCCTGCACCGTCACCGCCTACTGGGCGACGATCGCCGGGTGGTACCGGAGGATGGGCAGGTGACGTACGTCATCAGCGGGATAATCGTCGCGCCCGGGCGGCCGCGCCCAGGATCGACCAGGCGTACCCGGCGTGGCCTAGCGCCTCCGACCAGGGGAAGGAGTGATCGCTGATCGTGGCGAATTCGAAACTAGCGGCTTCCGACGCCTGGAGATTGCGGACGAGTTAGTCCGGGTGACTCTGCTCGCACATCATGGT
>JACCVE010000392.1 GCA_013698285.1 Chloroflexia bacterium
GGCTATCCCAGTTCCGTCGGGTGGGGCGACCATCATCGTCATGCTTGCCGGGCATGTCGAGTCAGCAGACGTGTCTCGCGGGTCTATCGTGGGGAGTAGGTGGGGTGAGCGACCGGTTGACGGCGACCTTCGAGGTGACGGGATGGGACGAGACGGTTCAGGACGGCCCGGCGGACGGCCCGCCGATGACCCGGGTCGCGGTCACTAAGGTCTTCTATGGCGAGGTCGAGGCCGAGAACGCCGGCGTGCTGCTGACTTGTCTGGCCGGGGATGGCAGGGCCGGGTGCGTCGGGCCGGAGCGGGTTACTGGCACCATCGGCTCGCGGCGGGGTAGTTTCGTGATCCAGCATGGCGCGACGACGGGCGAACCGGACGTGTCTGGCGAGCCGCATCAGCGGGGAGAACCAGTCGCGCCTGGCTGGATCGTCCCCGGGTCCGGCACCGGCGATTTCCGGGGGCTCACCGGCGCGATTTCCTTCCAGCACGCCGCCGCGGGGTCCATTTTCTCGATGGAGTTCACCGTGACTCCGCCGGGCTGAGGCAGCCCGTCACCGGAGAGGCCGGCCAACGCTGGTTTCCATGCGTCGGGGCCCCCGTCCTCGCCGGACCTGCCCGTCCTCCCGAGTGGGATCGGGCCGAGGTCCGGGCCGCCCGGGGAACGGACCGTGCAACGGGAAGTCCGTGATCACGTGCATCGCCGCGTCCACCGAGAGGAGTTCGCCATGCGTCCCAAACGGACCATCCCCCCGCCGATGGGCGGGGAACCGCCGCTCACCCCCGTCGCAATCGAGCCGGTCGAGGTGACCGCGGCCGGTCCGGACGATGACCGGCCGGGGCGAACGTTTCCGGGCCAGGGGACGCAACTGGAGGCCTTTTGGACCACGGTCAAGCGGATGCCTCGCTACGCGCCATTGATTGCCGGGCTGGTCAAGGACGACCGCGTTCCCCGTGGAGCCAAGGCGGGTCTGATCGCGGGCGGGGCCTATGCCGTTTCGCCGATCGACCTCGTGCCCGGAATCATCCCGGTGATCGGGCAGCTCGACGACCTCTTCGTCCTACTGATGGCCGTCCGCCACGCGATCCGCGCCGCGCCGCCGGGTGTGGCCGAGGCTCACCTGCAGCGGGCTGGAATCACGGAGGCCGAGATCGAGACCGACCTGGCCACGGTCAAAGCGACGGCTCGGTGGTTGATCATGCGCGGCGCGCGCGCCGGTGGCAAGGCGGCGATGTCGGGGGCGCGTCGACTGCGGTCCCTGGTCCGACCGCGTGATTGAGGCCTGATCTGGTCCGGTATCGTGACTGACCGCGTGGCGTGGTCCTCTGCTGATCCCCGCGTGCCGCTGGGCTATCTCGCGAGGGCGTGGCACGGGTCCTGTGATCGTGTCCATACTAGGTGACTGGTCCGTGACTGATGCTCCAGGTCGGTGTGTCGAGTCGAGCGATCGGTCGTGGCGACGTACCCGTTGGACCGGCCCTAGACGACCAGCGGAGGCGGGATGAGCGAAGCCGGAGCCAGACCTTGGCTGGACGTCGCGGGGTGACAAAGCCCGCGCGTTCACCCGAATCGGATCCCGGGGAACGCGAGACGCGTCCCCCGGGCCTCGTACGTTGTGACGCCTGCGCTACGGTCGCCCGGACCGGCGCCCGATTCTGCGACCGTTGTGGCGAACGGTTACCCACTCCCACGGCATCGCCGACGGATGTGCCGGACTCCCCGGCCAACGCCCTCTCGGTCGAGGATGTGGCCATCCTGATGGGCGTGGTGCGCTCGCTGGTCGCCAGTCCGGATCTCTATCACCTTCCGGAGGCCGTGACGCGCGCGGGCCTCATGCTGTCGGGGGCACGGAGCTGCGTCATCGAGCGCTGGCTCTCGGCCAGTGACGAGACCATCGTCCTGGCCCGGGCGGCGGGGCCTGACTGGACCGGGAGTGACCTGGCCACCGGGGATCGCGTCTCCCTCGATGGGTGGCCAGCCTGGCGACGTGCTCTGGACGGGGAGGCCATCCAGTGTGATGTCGAGGATGAGCGACTGACCTCGGCAGAACGGGAGAGGTTGCGTCGCTGGGGCGTGCGGAGCCTCTTGGTGTTGCCGATCCGCGCCGGCGACGAGTCGGTCGGACTGTTGAGTTGCTACAGCGATCTGCCGGATGCCTTCCCATCCGATCGCGTTCCTCCGCTGGAAGAACTGGCGACCATCTCCGGCATGGCGATCCTGCAACGGGACGCCTACCGTCGTGCCCGCCGCCTGGCGACCCGCTTGGGAGCAGTCGCCATGGCGAGCGCCGAGGCCGTGCAGGTGTTGGACCTGCCTCGCCTCTTGGAGCGCATCCCGCCGTTGATGGTCGAAGCGTTCGGTCACTACCTCGTCAATGTGTTCCTCGTGGACCCTGCCTCCGGGTCCCTCGAACTGCGGGCCAGCGCGGGCTATCCCGCGCCGGGCGCGGTGCCGTTCGGGGAGCGGGTCGAATTGGGCCAGGGCATCGTCGGCCACGTCGCGACGACCTCGCAACCGTATCTGGCCCCCGACACGCGGCATGACCCGCACTATGTCGAAGGTCCGGGGCTCGAGACGACCCGGTCCGAGGTCGCCGCCCCCCTCGTGTCCCGAGGCGTCTTCATCGGCGTGTTGGATGTGCAGAGTCGCGAGGTCGGCGCATTCGACGAGAGTGATGCCCAGGCGCTGGCCGCGATGGCTACCGCGATCGGGGCCACGGTCGAGAACGCCAGGCTCGTGCGCCAAGTGCGCGACGACGAACACCGCCTGCGGGCCATCATGGACGCCGTCCCCAGCCCCCTCGGGGTCTACGACGCCGGCTGGTATCTGCAGTACGTGAACGAGGCGATGATTCGCCTGTATGCCAAGGGCGATCCGGACGCGATCCCGATCGGGGCGCCGTTCACGATCGTGGCCGAGCGACTCGCCGGCCAGTTCGCGAACCCGGACCTATTCCATGGTCGGGAGGAGGGCGGAATGCGCTCACCGATGGGAGACGAGGTGTTCCTGAAGGATCCTCCCCGCGTCTATGTCCGCGAGGTGACCCCAGTGGTCGATGACGAACAGCGCGTCGCGTCGATCGTGTTGTACCGCAACGTCACGGACGAGCGGGCCGCCCTCCGGGCCAAGGATCGTCTCCTCTCGATCGCGGCCCACGAGCTCCGGACACCGTTGACGGCATTGCTGGGATTCATCGACCTGTCCCTGATGTCGATCGACCGCGACAACGCCGACCCGGCTACCGTCCGGGTTCGCCTGGTCCGGACGCAACGGGAAGCGCGGCGCCTCGGGCGGCTGGTCGAGGAACTGTTGGATATGGCCCGGGTGGAATCCGGTGCCTCGGCGTTGCGCCTGGCGACGTTCGACCTCGGTGCGCTAGTGCGTGAGGTCGTCGAGCGTTTCGAGTTCGGCGAGATGGCTGGCCGCGTCGTGGTCGAGGCGCCCGAGCCGGTGGCTGGAGGTTGGGACGAGGGCCGAATCGACCAGATCTTGACCAACATCATCAGCAACGCCCTCACCTACGCGCCTGCCCCGACCACCGTCCGGATCGTCGTGCGGGAGCGAGAGGGGCGAGCCCGGGTCGAGGTCCGTGACCAGGGTCCGGGGCTCTCGCCGCAGGATCTGGCCCGGCTCTTCCAGCCATTCGTCCGCGTCGGAGACCAGGCCACCGTCGGCGGTGGGATGGGTCTCGGCCTCCACGTCAGCCGGGTGCTGGCCGAGCGGCACGGCGGTCGGCTCTGGTTGGAGAGCGAGCCGGGCCGAGGCACCGTCGCGATCCTCGACCTTCCCCTGACGACATCGCCAGAGAAAGACGCACTGGCTACCACGACCGTCTGATCCCCCGGAGGGGACAGGCGTGAAGCGTCAGGGTCCGGGGGGATGTGAACGTGTGGCAGATAGCGATGGGTCTCATCGGAGTGGTCTATCGGGTGACCAAGGACTTGCCTCGGGACGAGATGGACGGGTTGACGTCACATGTGCCCTCGAAGTGGTGTCGTTCCAGTCCGATATCGTCGTAGCTCATGGTCCGACGGGTCCCACAGATGTCGCTCACCACCTCTCGCTGGTCAACGGTTCGCCGTGCGACGCCGGAACTCAGCGGCTCATCGCTCGCCGATCTGGAGATGTCGAGGACGCCGTCCTCGATCGGGTGATGCGTCAGACAGCAGAGGTCTGGTGACTCGTCCATCGCCTGACCAGCGGACATCGTTGCACCATCTTCACGCCTCACGCCTCACGCCTCAGACGCTGGGGACGATCGCCTCGCGGGTCCCGGTGTCGAACCAGCGCAGCTTGCCCGGGTCGGGCTGGAGCCAGATTGGTTGGTCGGGCTGGATGGCGAAGTCGGGATGGGTCAGGAGCTTGATGCGCTGGTCGCCGACGAGGGCCGTGACCAGCAACTGCGGCCCGAGCGGCTCGACCACCTCGGTCCGGGCCTCGATCGCCCCGGCCACCGCTCGGTCCGACGCCGTGACGTGTTCTGCCCGGATGCCGACCAAGACGTCTCCGGCGGTGTCGGGACGGGCCTCCGGCGGGACTGGCAGGGCATGCTCCCCGATCATGACCCTGGCCGTGCCGCCGTCGCGCTCGATCCGTCCTCGCAGGTAGTTCATCGGGGGGTTGCCGATGAACCCGCCGACGAATTCGTTGACGGGCCGGTCGTAGACGGCCATCGGGGCATCGACCTGGATGATCCGCCCTTCCCGCATCACCGCGATCCGGTCTCCCAGGCTCAACGCTTCGACCTGGTCGTGGGTGACGTAGATCGTGGTGGTCTTCAGCTCCGCGACCAGCCGCTTCAGTTCTGCGCGAAAGGTGAGCCGGAGCAGGGCGTCGAGGTTCGAGAGTGGCTCGTCCATCAACAGGACATCTGGCTCCATCACGACCGCCCGGGCGACGGCCACACGTTGTCGCTGGCCGCCCGAGAGCTGGGCCGGGAACCGTTCGAGATAGGGTCCGAGCTGCACCAGGCCAGCGACCTCCTCCACCCGGCGCCGGATGTCAGCCTTCGGGGTGTGGCGCATCCGCAGACCAAACGAGATGTTGTCCGCCACGGTCAGATGAGGAAAGACCGCGTAGCTCTGGAAGACCATCGCGATCGGCCGCTTGCGGGGAGGCAAGTCGGTCACGTCGCGGCCGCCGATCCGGATCCGGCCACCGTCCGGGTACTCGAGCCCGGCGATCATCCGCATCAGGGTCGTCTTGCCGCAGCCGGAAGGACCGAGCAACACCATGAATTCTTGGTCGGCGATGGTCAGCTCGACCCGGTCCACCGCCCGGACCTGCTTGCCGAAGATCTTGGTGACGGCATCAAGGTGGATGTCGGCCATGCTGGGCTCCAGGGGTTAGACGTTAGGCGTAAGACGTTAGACGGTAGGTGAACGTTCTAGGCTTGTTTCGATGCGCGAAGGCTCCTGATAAGGCCGCCAATGAGGCGTGCCACTTCCTCTGTCCGCTTGAGCAATGGGTCCAGCGCGGACTGTTCCACGTAGGAGAGCCGGCGGGCGATGTGGAGTAACGTTTCTGTTTCACATACGGAGCCCTGAGCGATTGAGAGGTGGTGAAGGAACTCATTGACACCCGTACGCCCTTGACCTTCAGCAATGTTGGCCGGAACAGACACAATGGCCCGGCGGAGTTGACTCGTCAGGCCAAACAGTTCCTCGCGAGGCCATTGCCCTGTGAGTTCATAGACATCGCTTACCACGCCCATCGCCTTTTGCCAGGCGACGAGATCCCGATACCGCTGCCGCTCCATGCTCACATCTCACCCTTTGCCGTCATCGCCTGTCCCCCCACGCGCCTCTCACACCTCCCAACGTACGTCTAGCGTCTTACGCCTTACGTCTAACACCTACCGGCTCACCCGCCCCCACAGTCCCAGCAGATAGCGGCGGATGATGAAGATAATGATCAGGGACGGGACCAGCATGGTGAAGCCGGCGGCGAAGCGGAATGGGGCCGGGGAGGCGTTGAGCGAACTGAGGACCAGGGCGGGGAGGGTGCGCTCGCGGACGGTCAGGATCACCGCCGCGAAGACCTCGTTCCACGACAGGACGAACGTGAAGATCGCCGCCGCCGCCAGGCCAGGCAGCGCGAGCGGCAAGACGACGCGGACGAACGCCATCAACGGCGTGCAACCGAGGGTCTGGGCGGCTTCCTCCAGATCACGCGGGACGCTGACGAAGATGCTGCTGGTGATGAGGATGGTGAAGGGTAATGCCAGGGCGGTGTGCATCAGGGCCACGCTGAAGATCGAGTCGTAGATGCCCCAATTGATGAAGGTGACCGCCAGCGGAATCGAGAGGATCACGATCGGGAAGGCGCGGGTGGACAGCACCAGGATCCGGAACGCGTCCCGGCCCCGAAAGGCAAACCTGGCGATCGCGTAACCGGCCGGGGCGCCGATCAGGGTCGAGAGGATGAGTGAGGTGACCGCGACGAGCACGCTGCGCCAGAACGCGGCCTGGACGCCGGTGGCGTTGATGAAGAAGGTGACGGTTTCGGCCGAGACGCCGCTGGGGATCAGTTGGCGGGGGTACTCATAGACGGCGTCGTTCGTACTGAACGCCACGACGCTGATCAGATAGATCGGCAGCAATACCCAGACCGCCAGGACGATCGCGGCGACGTACAGCGCACCGCGGCTGAGCAGGTGCTGCCGGGAGCGGCGCCGTTGGGTGATCGCCTCGCCGTCGCCGTCCGCGTCCTGCCGGGGTGTCGTGATGGTACTCATCAGACGCGGTCCTGATTCGCGGGAACGAGCCAGAGGAAGAAGAGGGTGCTGATCACCGAGAGCAGGAGGATCAGCGACGCGTAGGCCGCGGCCACGTTGGAGTTCTGGAGATCGCCATACCACCGATACGACTCGGCCGAGAGCGTGGTCAGGCCTCGACCGGCCAGGGCGATAACGGTGGCGAAGACTTGGAAGGCGAGGATCGTCCGCAAGATGAGCGCGACCTGGATGCTGGGCCGCAGCAGCGGCAGGATCACCCGCCAGATCTTCTGCCAGGTGGTGGCGCCGAGCATATCGGCCGCCTCGAGATAATCCTTGGGGATGGATTGCAGCCCGGCGACCAGGATGATCATGATGATCGAGGTCGCTCGCCACGCTTCCGCGAGGACGATCGCCAATAGGATCAAGAGTGGTTCCTGGTAGTTCAGGAAGATGATCGGTCGGTCGACGATGCCCAGGCCTTCGAGGAAACTATTGAGCCAGCCACGCTCGGTGAAAATCGCGAACCAGATGATGCCGGCCGACAGCTCACTGATGCCGAGGGGAATGGCGAAGATATAGAGCCAGAGGCCGGACCCCTTCAGCTTGGCGTTGACGACCAGCGCCATGGTCATCGCCAGCGTGAACTGGATCGGGATCACCAGCACGATCAGCAGTAAGGTGGTGCGGAGCGACCTCCAGAACGCGGCATCGTCGAGCATCGTTCGGATCGACACCGTGCTCCACTCGCCATCGCCGTTCTGGAATGCCAGCCCGAACGCCTGGATCATCGGCGCCGCGAAGAAGATCGCCAGGAACGCCAAGGAAGGCAACAGCAGCAGGTACGGCGCCCAGCCGAGTTTGTGAGCTTTCAACGTGAGTTCCGCCGTGAGGCGGCAGATGACGGACGAGAGGGGGAAGGGGGCAGACGGCAGGGGACAGGACGACCGCCCCCCGGTTGTCGAGCGCATGACGCAACCATGAGCTACCTCACCGCGCACGGGAGTACCAGAGCCGATGTGGCTCCAGTACTCCCCTCGCTGATCCTACCGACTACCGACTATCGTCGTCCGACTTCGGTCTATCCGACCTGGCAGACGCCTTCGCTTTCGGGGTCTGGGGTCCAACAGGACGCGCCCGTCGCGTCGAGGATCTCTTGCAGCGCGACCGCCTCGGTCTGCAGGGCTTCTTGGATATCACCCTGGTCGACCACGGCCCGCTGGAAGACATTGCGGAAGACCTCGTTGTAGGCGCCGCCCTGATCGCCGAGCCCGACCGGCAGGAGGGATGGCAAGGCTTGCTCGTCCTCCGTGGTCGCCGCGACCGCACCCGCTTCCTTCTGGATGCCTTCGCCCAGGTCACCGGGGAGTTCGCCCTCGATGACCGGGAAGAACGCGACCTGCTCGAGCGTCAACGCCTGCGTTTCCGGCATCGTCAGGTACCGGATCAACGCCCTCGCGCCCTCCACGTTCGGTGCCGAGGCGGGGATCGCCAACCCGGCCACGACCGGCAAGAACCCGAGGCCCTCCGGTCCGCGGGGAGCCGGGAACATCACGATGTCGTCCGGGCTATTGCGGGCGGCATCGATCAGCCGGGCGGTGTGGTCCCAAGCGACCCAGACCTCACCCGACCGGAGCGGCTCGGACATCTGGTCGTAGCTGAGAGATTGCGGATTCGCCACCGCCCAGGCGCCCTGCAGCCATTGCCACATCGCGACGGCGCCTTCGCTGGTGAACTGGGTGTTGAGTGCCCCGGTGAAGCTGGGGTAGCCGTAGCCTTGGAAGAAGCGGTGGAGCAGACCGCTCTCACCGGCCGGGAGACCGAATCGTGGTCCCTCCGCTTCATTGATCGCCGTGATCCAGGCCAGAAGCTGATCGTAGGTCAAGTCGGTCGACAGGGTTTCCTCCGTCAACCCCTCCGGCAGGTACTCCAGCGCCTCTCGCCGGGCCGCCATCACGTAGGTCGCCTGCATCCAGGGAATGTAGAACTGCTGCTCGCCGCCGAACTTGCCCAGGTCGAGGTACTCCTCAACGATCCCGAGATCGGCGAGTTCGGTGGCGAGATCCGTCAGGTCCATCAGCAGGCCCTGCTCGGCCAGTGAGCCGAAGTCGCCGTGCTGGCCGCCGATCAAGCTGACTTCGCCCGTGCCCGCCTCCGCCTCGGCAGAGACGCGGTCATTGAACGGGCCGATTTCCTCAGGCACGAATTCGACTTCTCCCTCGAACCCGGAGAGGACTTCGCCACGGAACGCCTCGGCTTCCTCGATCGGGGTCAACTGGGTCGAGAGGAAGACGATGTCGCCCCCACCGTCTTGACGCGCCCGGACGGACGCCCGCCCCCCGGCGAGGGGAGCCAGGGCGGCGGCCCCCGCGATGCCCGCTCCCGCCTTGACGACGCCACGCCTCGTCACCGACCGTGTCTCGAAGATGTCGCGTGTCATAGTGTTGATCCTCCTGGATCGGTCGCAGTCCCGCGGCACCGTCGCCGAGGGCGGCTTTGCGGCCAGTACGGGACGTTTGTACGACGACCATGGCGAACTGTCAAACGAGGCGTTCCTTTGTTCAGCCCCGGGACGGTGTCATCCGGCAGGGCGACGGCCCGGCCCGTTCCGTCGCGCGATGACAGCCCATACCGCGCCCTCTCACCTATGGCTCCCAGTACCCGCGTGGTCATCTGGGTCAGGCTTTGTCGAGGAGTGCCGCCAGATCGACCGTCACGCCCGGCAACGAGACGATCTCGATGGGTCCGATCGCCGGTGAGGTTTCGAGGTAGGAGCCATCCGGCTGCCGCCGCCAGATGGTAATCGTCTTGTCGAAGGGCTGGATGTACCAGATCTCGGCGTCGCCCCGCTCCTGGTAGCCCCGAAGCTTCGCCTTGACGTCATATGGCCCCGTTGACGGAGACCACACCTCGGCGACGAAGGGGAGCGGGTCGGCATAGAGGTCCAGCGCATCGGATCGCCCAGCCAGACCCACAGTCAGGCTTCGGGGAATCACGATGACATCAGGGATGTAGTACCGCTCCGCTGAGACCCGGAGACGGCCCGCGTTGCTCCGCACTTCGTACACGGTCGGGTCGAGCGCACCTCGCAAGACGAAGCTGAGTTCGAACGCGACGTAGTTGTGGGCACGCCACATTCCCGGCTTCTCCTGCAGCGACCCGTCGAAGAGTTCCCAGTTTCCCTCCGGGTCATTGAGAGCCACTCGCTCATAGGCCTCGGGGCTGACCAGACCGACTCGGTTCATAATCGCCATGTGGTGTCCTCTCACGCTCCCGTGCTCAACCATGGTGGTCCAGTCGTCTCACACGTCGTCCAGGATGGCGGCCAGATCTCCGCGTCGCCCCGTTCCTTGTACCGGGATAGCTTCGCCTTGATGTCATACCGGCCCGTGGAAGGAG
>JACCVE010000606.1 GCA_013698285.1 Chloroflexia bacterium
GGTCTCCCAATTTGGGTCCCACGTCTCGCTGCTGGCCCTGCCCCTCGCCGCCGCCGTCACGCTTGACGCCTCCCCGGCCCAGATGGGGCTCCTGACCTCGGCCGAGCGGATGCCCTTCCTCCTCTTCGGCCTGCTGGCCGGGGTCTGGGTCGACCGGCGGCGACGGCTGGGCCTGATGGTCTGGTCCGACTACGGCCGGGCCGCCCTGCTGGCCCTGGTGCCCGTCGCCGCTCTCCTCGGCTGGCTGCGGATCGAACTGCTGATGGTCGTCGCCTTCCTGGTCGGCACCCTGACGCTCGTCTTCGACGTCGCCTACGTCGCCTACCTGCCCGCGATCGTCCGCCGCGACCAGCTCACCGGCGCCAACGGCCGCTTGGAGACCAGCTTCGCCGTCGCCCAGGCCGGCGGCCCAGGCCTCGGTGGCGTCCTGGTCGGGGCTTTCGGCGCCCCTCTCGCCATCGGGGTCGATGCCCTGTCGTTCCTGCTCTCCGGCGCCCTGGTCGGCCGGATCAGGACCCGGGAGCCAGCCATCCCGCCGAGCACCGCGCCCTCCGTGGTGGCCATCCGGCGCGAGACCGCCGAGGGCATCCGGGAGGTCTGGCGAGACGGCCGCCTGCGAGCGATCGCCGCCTGCGGCATGACGACCTCCATCTTCGGCTGGGGCTTCCTGGCGATCTACGTCCTGTTCATGACCCGCGAACTCGGGTTCTCCGCCGCCACGATCGGCCTGGTCCTGACCATGGGCGGGATCGGCTCGACCCTCGGCGCCCTCATCGCGGGGCCGGCGATCCGGCGCCTGGGGGTCGGCAGCACGATCATCGCCGCCCAGGCCGCCAATACCATCGGCAGCCTCTCGATCCCGCTGGCGATCCTGGTGCCCGGCTGGGCCCTCCCGATGCTGGCCGTCTCCGAGATCGTCCAGTGGGGCGCCCTGACCTTGTTCGGGGTGGTCCAGGTCAGCCTGCGCCAGGCCATCGTCCCGGCCCGCCTCCAGGGCCGGGTCACCGCCAGCATCCGGACCCTGACCACGGGCGGCGCCGCCCTCGGCGGCCTCGGTGGCGGCTGGCTCGGCGGCCTGGTCGGCCTCGGCCCGGCCCTGATCATCCTGGGACTCGGCATGGGCCTCGCCGTCGTCTGGGCCGCCGTCTCCCCCCTCCGGGGGATGCGGCAGATACCGGCGGTGGGGTGACCCCGCCGGCCCCGCCGATTCCCCCGTCCCCGCTGGCCGCCGTGCCCATCCCGGGGCGCCACCATGCCGACCGGGTACAATCCGGCATCGTGGCGAGGCGGTGAGCGTGGCCGGTGAGCGCGGGCGATGCGTATGGGTGGGGACGGGACGATGGGGCAGCGGGACAGCGCGTTGTTCGCCGGCATCGACGGCGGTGGCACCAAGACCACCGTCGTCCTCGTCGATGCCGAGGGCTCCGAGCGCGGCCGGGCCACCTCCGGTGGCTCCAACTACGCCGCCGTCGGCCAGGAGACCGCCCTGGCCAACATCCGCACCGCCGTCCGCGAGGCCCTCGCGGCCTCCGGCGCCGTCCCGGTCGACGCATCGGACCTCCACGACGGTGCGCGAGATGACCTCGAGGGCGGGGCAGCAAGGCGGTGCTTCGCCGATGGCCAGACACTCGAGTACCCCGCCGGGCAATTCCTCTCTGCCCCGGACGGCCAGTCCCTGATCGCGGCAGCCTGGATCGGCCTGGCCGGGATCGACCGGCCCACCGACCGCGAGCGCCTCCTGCCCGCCCTCTCCACCCTGGCGACCACGGTCGAGGTCGGCAACGACGCCGAATTGATCCTCTCCGCCCTGCCGGATGCCCGCGGCGTCGCCGTGATCGCCGGCACCGGCTCGATCGTGCTCGGCCGCGACGCCCGTGACGAGATCACCCGGGCCGGCGGCTGGGGCCACGTCTTCGGCGACGAGGGCAGCGGCTACGAACTCGGCCGCCGCGCCCTCCAGATGGCCGCCCGGGCCAGCGACGGCCGCGGCCCCGAGACGGCGCTGCTCCCCGGCATCCTGGCCGCCTGGTCCCTCACCGACCCCTCGGAGATGATCGAGCAGGTCTATTTCCACGTCGAGAAGGCCGGCATCGCCCGCCTCGCCGGCGTCGTCCTGGCGAGCGCGGCGGCAGGCGACGCGGTGGCGAATGCCTTGCTCGACGAGTCGGTCGACGAACTCGCCCTGGCCGTCGAAGCCGTCGCCCGCCGGCTCGACTTCCCCGGCGGCGCGGTCCCCCTGGCCCTCGGCGGCGGCCTCCTCTGCCGCGAGCCCGCGTTCCTCGACCGATTCGACCGGCGCCTCGCTCGCGGCGTCACCGTCGGGCGCCGCGAACTCGTCCCCGACGCTGCCCTGACCGCCGCCCGCGCTGCCCGCTCCCTCGTCCCGGCCACCGCCCCTGCCTGACCAGCCCACGCGACTCGCCGCGATCGGCGTCCTGGCCTCCAGACGGACCGACAATCGGACTCACCCTAGCCACAATGGCGGTTGTCCCCACTCCCGGCGACGGGTATCACTGGGGTAGGCCTCTCGC
>JACCVE010000607.1 GCA_013698285.1 Chloroflexia bacterium
CCTCTGGCTCCACCTGCGGCGCCGCGGGTGCCTGGCCGGCGACACCCAACACTGGGCAGGTGACCGCGATGTTCGCCGAGCCAAGGGGATGTCGTCGGGGACGCCACCGTGCCCGCGGCCCCCGACCGCCTGATCGCGGTGGCGTCGGTCTCTCGGGAGACCTCATCGCCCGGGCACCTCATCCCGGTAACGTCCAGGCTCGCTGGCCGAAGCACGGAAACCCTCCCCGGTGGAGCCAGAGCCCGTGCCGGGGAGGGTTGTCCATCACCGGGCTGTCACGAACGCGGTTCGCGTCGGTGCCTAGGTCGTCGGGGTCGCGGTGGCCTCGCCGTCCGAGCCGCCTTCGACATCGATCTCGGCATCGCTCTGCGCCGCGCCACCGAACAGGTAGACCGAGGCCGTGACCTCCTGCTCGCCCTGCTGGGTCAGGATCGCGATGCCAGAGAACTCGGACTCCATGATGGACTGCAGCGGGATGATGATCTGATTGCCAGCGATCGCGCCGCCGAACTCACCGCACGCGATGAAGTCGCCTTCGGCGTCTTCGCCTTCGGTGGCGGCTTCGTCCTGGGTGCTCTGGCGGACCGCGACCGCGAACGGCGCCGTCACCAGCTCGGCCAGGTCGGCCTGGAAGGCCGAATCCTCGGAGCCGGCGATCCAGACGAGCGGGGCGCCTTCCTGGACCACGATCTGGCGGTCAGCGTCAGCCTGCTCGCCCTCGCCGGAGCCGATCGCGCCCTCGACGTTGGTCTCGTCACCCTGCTCCTCGGTGTCGACCTCACCCTCGATGTCGGTACCTTCTTCGTCCTCGCCTTCGCCATCGGCGGCCTCATTCTCGTCGGAATTGCTGAAGTCGTTCGTCTCCAGCTCGGCATCACCGAGGTCGAAGAGGGCCGTTCCCTCGACCAGCGATTCGCAATTGGTCAGGTACAGACCGACGCCGAACTCGAAGTTGGACGGGTCCACGCCGTCTTGGCCCTCACCCTCCTCTTGGGCGGCGGCGACCCGGGTCGCTCCCAGGAGACTCACCATCAGGAGGACGGCAAACCAGCGTCCTGCTATTGACATGATCATTCGGGTGTCCTTTGTGATATCCGACGGGACGGTAACGGTCGTGGTGCGGTGGGTGGCGTCCGAACGTCCGACGCCGGGTTACCCTGACGTTGGGACATTCGGTCGATAGGCCCGGAGCCGGGACCGTGCAACGTGGGATCGAGACGGGTCTCCATCCCCTGACATCCCGCGGCCTGGCGCGTACCCCGTGGCCGGTCCGTCGAGCGACGTGACGCCCGCGAACGGCAATGACCCTGCCCACCTCCCGTTCCGGGCCGTCCCGACGCGGTGTCGCCGTGCCTGACCCAATACGATCGAGTCTGACAGCCGAAAGTCAACGTCCCGGTAACGATGGTGAACGAAATGGTGAATGGAATGGTGAACGGCGTCGTGAACGGTCGCCCGCCGGGCGTTGACGGGCGACACGGCCACGCGACACGCGGGCCAGTCCTGCCCGGTGCGTCGGCACACGTGTCTGGAGAGGATGCCGGATGGGCTCGATGCGGCCGGGGTCAGTCCAACGCGATGAAGCGGTAGCCGACACCCCAATCCGTCTGGATATAGCGGGGGTGGGCGGCGTCGTCGCCCAGCTTCTGCCGCAGCCGCCGGATATACACCTTCAGGTAATGGACATCATGGACGTAGGCCGATCCCCAGACCCGCTCCAGGATGACCTGGTGGGGCAGGACCGTGCCGGCATGGCGGACGAGCTCTTCGAGGAGGTGGTACTCCGTCGACGTCAACCGCACCACGCGGCCCTCGATCCGGACCTCGTGGTTCGTGAAGTCCAGGGTCAGGCCCGCGATCTCGAAGGCCGCCGCGGCCCGGGGCGACGTCCCGATCGACCGGCGGTGCAATGCCCGGAGCCGGGCGAACAATTCGAGGGGGTCAAAGGGCTTGGTGAGGTAATCGTCCGCGCCGAGGTCGAGCGCCCGGATCTTGTCGAGGGTCGCGTCGCGGACCGTGAGCATCAAAATCGGGACCTGGGAGACCGCCCGGATGCGCTGGCAGACATCGAAGCCGTCGGGCGGCGGCATCGTGACGTCGAGCACGACCAGGTCCGGCGGTTCGTCGGTGAAGCGGCGCAGGGCTTCTTGGCCATCCTCGGCGATCGCGACCGAACAGCCCGGCCAGGTCATCCGGGCCCCGAAGGCGATCGCCGCCGCGATGTCGGGGGCATTCTCGGCAACGAGCAGTTTCACGGTCTTCGCTCTCCTCCGGTCCGGTGGCACGGCACGCTGATCCAGAACGTGGCTCCTTGGCCCGGCTCGCTCTCGGCCCACATCCGCCCCCCGTGGAGCTCGACGATCCGGCGCGCGATCGCCAGCCCGAGCCCCGACCCGCCCTCCTCGGTGGTGATCCGGTAGAAGCGGCGGAAGATGGCCTCCAACGCGTTCGGCGGGATGCCGGGACCATCATCGCGGACGGAGACGAGGACGTCATCGCCCTCGACCCGGCCCACGACGACGATGCGCGTACCCGGCGGAGTATGGCGAGTGGCGTTGGCCAGCACGTTCAACACGGCCTGCTCCAGCCGCACGGCGTCGCCCTCGATCGGCAAGGGAACGGGCAAGTCGAGGTCCAACGTCTGGCCCCGCTCGATCACCAGGGGCTGGATCGCCGCCATCGCGTCGGCGATCACGGTCCGGAGGTCGACCGGTTCGTGGTCGAGCGGCAGGATGCCCGCCTCAAGCTGGTTATGGGTCAACAGGTCGTTGATCAGCAGGCCGAGGCGTTCGACGTTGCGCCGTGCGTTGGTGAGCAGGTCCCGTTGCTCGGCCCGGAGGCCACCGCCGGCGC
>JACCVE010000540.1 GCA_013698285.1 Chloroflexia bacterium
CTCCTGGAAGAGCGGAAGGAGCAATTCGCCCGCGAGATGACTGAGGAGATGGGCAAGGTCATCAGCGAGGCCCGGGGCGATGTCCAAGAAGCGATCGACATGACCTACTACATGGCTGGCGAAGGTCGCCGCATGTGGGGGGAGACGACGCCGTCGGAGCTGCGGAACAAATTCAACATGTCGGTTCGGAAGCCGATCGGCGTCTGCGGCATCGTCACGCCGTGGAACTTCCCGATGGCGATCCCTTCGTGGAAGATGATGCCGGCCCTGATCGCCGGCAATACGGTGGTCATGAAACCCGCCTCCCACACCCCGCGCTCGTCGATCCGGCTGGTCGAAGTGTTCGAGGAGGCCGGGCTGCCGCCGGGGGTCGTGAATCTGGTGATGGGCACGGGTGCGGAGGTCGGCGACGCGATCATTGGCCACCCGGACGTGTCGTTGGTCTCCTTCACTGGGTCAACCGAGACGGGCCTGGACGTCGCGGTCCGGGCCGCTCGCCAGAACACGCGCCTCTCCTTGGAGATGGGCGGCAAGAACGCGGTGATCGTGATGGACGACGCCGACCTCGACCTGGCGACCGACGGCATCTTGTGGAGTGCCTTCGGCACGTCGGGCCAGCGCTGCACCGCCGCCAGCCGGGTCGTCGTCCATCGCTCGGTGCAGGCCCAACTCGCCGAACGCCTGGCTGCCCGGGCCGGCGGGATGCGCCTCGGACACGGGCTCGACGAGACCGTCGACATCGGGCCGGTCGTCAGCCAGAAGCAATTGGACAGCATCGCGAACTACGTCGCGATCGGCCAGCGGGAAGGAGCCCGCCTGATCACCGGTGGCGCGGTCGCCACCGAGGGCGACCTCGGACGCGGCCATTTCCACCAACCGACGATCTTCGATGGCGTCGATCGCGACATGCGCATTGCCAAGGAAGAGATCTTCGGCCCCGTCACGGCACTGATCCCCGTCGATTCGCTCGACGAGGCGATCGACGTGGTCAACGGCGTCGAGTACGGCCTGTCGGCCTCGATCTTCACCGCCGACGTGAATCGCGCGTTCCGGGCGATGCGGGACATCGACACCGGCATCCTCTATGTCAACGCCGGCACGACGGGTGCCGAGATCCACCTGCCCTTCGGCGGCACCAAGGCCACCGGCAACGGTCATCGTGAGGCCGGCACGGCCGCCCTCGACTTCTTTACCGAGTGGCAGAGCATCTACGTGGACTTCAGCGGCACCCTACAGCGGGCCCAGATCGACCCGGTCCAGGGCCTCGGCTCATAGGGAAGTCCACAACGGAATCGGTGGGCGGTGAAACGCACTGCCCTCCGCCGGTGAAGGAGCGCCGGACTGGGAACTGAGCGAGGCGCGGCCCCGTCAGATGCTGTATTCGACGTCCTGGTCGGCTGGCCCTGTCCGGGCCACCAAGTCGGCGATGGTGATCGACTCCAGATAGTCGAGCGCGGCGTGTTCCATGTCGTGCCAGAGGGCGTGGACGGCGGCGGTGGACCCGGTCGCATGAGATCCAGCCCCGTGGGGATGGGCTCCCAAGAGGCCGCCCTCGATGGCGAGGAAGACCGTCCTGACCGGCAGCGCCGCGGGATCGACCAACAGTTGATGCCCCCCTCCCGGGCCGCGGGTGCCACGGATCCACCCGGCCCGGGCAAGGTCGCCGAGCACGCGGGGCAGGATCGCCGCCGGGATACCCTGGCGGGCCGCGATGTCGCGGCTGGAGACAGGGGTCTGCCTGCCGTGGGCGGCGAGGTCAACCAGGGCCCGTAGCCCGTAGTCCAATCGTCGTGAGACGCGCACCCAATCCCTCGTTCTGGCTCCCGGCCCGGTACCCGTCGAGGTCGATCGCCACCTGGCGATATCCGGCCTGCCTCGCCGCCGCCGAGATCGCGTCGCGGTGTTCCCACGCGCGATCCAGATCACCGGGCCGGAATTCGACCCTGGCCAGCGCGTCGTGGTGCCGGACGCGAAACCCCGTAAACCCGAGCGCCTTGATCGCCCGCTCGGCAGCGGCCACCCGGGCCAGCTTTTCGGTGGTGATCGGGTCGCCGTAGGCGAATCGCGACGAGAGGCAGGCCATCGCCGGTTTGTCCCAGGTGCGTAGGTCGAAAGCCGCGGAGAGGGCTCTCACCTCCGCCTTGGTCAGCCCGGCGTCTTCCAATGGACTGATCACCGAGAGGTCCCTGGCCGCCCGGGCCCCCGGCCGGAAATCGGCCTGGTCGTCGGCGTTGGCTCCATCGAGGACGTGTGCGAAGCCACGCTCGTCCGCCAGTGTCTTCAATCGACCGTACAACTCGCTCTTGCAGAAGAAGCACCGCTGGTGGGTATTGTCGGCGTAGCGCGGATCGGTCAGCTCCATCGTCGAGACCATCACGTGCTCGATCCCGATCTCCGCCGCGATCGCCTTCGCCTCGGTCATCTCCTCGTCGGCGTAGGTCTGGGAGAGTCCCGTCGCTGCCAGCGCTCGGGTCCCCAGGACCCGGTGAGCCGCGTGGGCGACGAGCGCGCTGTCGACCCCGCCAGAGAACGCGACGACCACCGACCCGAGACCCTCGATCCGGGCCAAGAGTCCTTCCCACTTCGCGAGCGTGGCGGGGGCGACCGGTTCGGACGTGGCTGCCTCCCCAGACATTCGTTCGGCCGGAACCACGTGGGTCACCCTGTCCCTCCGTTTCCCGGCCACGGTCCACTGATGATCAGGAACCGATACGGGCACCATCCAACGTCGCTTCGATCCACAGTATAGACGTGGGATGGCTCGTCCCCCCGACTGGTCGGGTGGGTAACGATGAACCTCGGCCGGTGACTCATTCCAGACCGGCATCACGCATTCAGTGAACACATGTTGACGAGACGGGCGACTCGCCGATCGGTCGATCCGTCCAATGCACGATCGGAGATCACCGGTGACCGGTGTGGCCTCGCTGAATTCGCGCTTGACAAGGCCAAACCGCCATGCCTATAGTGCCGACCAGTGTCACCGACCACGGCGGCACTCCACTTGCGCACTTCCCGCGTGGTCCGGCGGCCTCAGTGGC
>JACCVE010000571.1 GCA_013698285.1 Chloroflexia bacterium
GCCACCCCGTCCGGGTCGCGGGCGTCGAGCCGTTCGGCCGCCAGGCGCAGCGTCGCGATGGCCCCCAGCAGCGCGGCGACGATCACGACGACGGCGCTGGCCATCGCCCCATCCCCGGCGACGGGGCCAGCCAAGGCTCGGCCCAGCAGCACGGCGAAGAGGCCCACCGCCGCCAGGCGAAAGAGGGCTAGCGTCCCGTCCACGGTCGGCTCGGGCCGTTGCCCGCCCCGCCACCAGGCCAAGGCGACGAACGCGACCGTCACCCAGACCGTCGCCGCCTGGTCTCCCCGCCCCAACAGGGACCGCCCGGCCTCATCGACCCAGGCCCGCCCCGTCCACCCCTCCCCGGGGAAGGCGATCGCCTTCATGGCCGCTCCCGCCGTCACCACCACCGCGGCGGCGGTGACCAGCCACGCCCGGGGCGGCCAGATGTCGAGGGTGGCCAGCACGTCCGGCATGATCGCCGCGAGGACCATCACCCCGACGACCGGCAGGGCCACTCCCCACCGGGCAGAATCGGCCACCACGGACGCGACCACCAACCAGGCGAACGCCCCCTCGGCCATAGCCAGCAGGACGACCGGAACCAGCCGCCAGGGATCGAGCCCGCGCCAGGTGCGGCCGGCGAGGATGGGATGCGGGGTGATCAGGTCATTCACCGGCCGCGTCGCGGGGATCGGGGCGAGGGAGGGGTATCGTTCACCCCGTCATTTTACGACGCCGGCGAGATGGGGGCCGACCACCGGGCAATGGAGGGGTGCCGGTCCCACGCGGGCGACCACGCTTTGGAGGAGAAATGCTCGCTGCGACCGTTCGTCGAACACGTCGTCAACGACCGGATAGACCTTTCTGAGCAGGGCGCAGGGCGCAGCGCCCCTGCCAACCATTCACCATGCGCACAGCTCATTTCCATTTATGCCACGTCACCGTGCGGCTCGGGTCCGACGGTCGCGATCGTTCCCGGACCATCCACCGGTTCGATCTCCCCGTCCAAGACCCCGGACAGGTCATGCTGGATCAGGAGACCGGGGATCGCGGGGCGCGGGCAGTCACCGAGGGGGACCAGGATCACCGACTGGCGCGCGGCGAGGAGGCGGACGATCAGGGCTTGGGTGGCTTCGGGCAGGCGGGCGGTGATCACGATCAGGGTGCTGCCGGGCGGGAAGCGGACCGTCTCGGCCCGCAGCACCTTCTCGAACGGCACGGTCGAGAATGGCGAGATGCTGGCCAGGCCGCCGAGCATGCTCGCCTGGTGGTCGCGCCCTCGCCTGGGCGGCACGCGCAGCGTCCTGTCCGTGCCCGCTGTCAAGCCGTTCGCGTAGAGCCCGACCGAGGCGCCGAGGTCGTCGGCCCAGCGGGCCAGCGAGGCCGCCACCGAGATGGCCCGCTCGGCCAGCGCGGTGTCGAGCCCTTCCCAGTAGTGGTCGAAGGTGTCCAGGTTGAGGAAGATCCCCAGCCGCACGCCCCCGGAAGGCTCCTCGACCCGGACTTGGATCTCCCCCAGCCGTGCGGTGGCCCGCCAGTGGATCGACCGGTACGGATCACCGGGCTGGTAGGCCCGGACCCCGGCGATGCGGGACGGGTCGCGTTGGAGCAGGTGCCGGACCCGCGTCGAGCCGAGCGGGTCCCGCAGCGGCAGCCGGAGGTCCAGCCGCGACCGGAAGCGGGGAAACACGACGACCGGCTCGGCGGCCGGCTGGTCCTGCCGGGCGACGAAGAACCCGAATGGGTCGCCCGCCCGCAGGGTGAGCGGACCGACCGGGTGGATGCCCCGTGCCTCGCAGGCGACATCGGTCGTCCAGGTGACCCGCTCGAACGGTCCCAGGCGGGAACGAATCCGGATCGACTGGCGACCCGGGTCACCGCCCGGCGCCGGGGCCCGGTCCAGCACCCGCAGCCCGATCCCCAGGTCGAGGTCGAGGATCAGCCATGGCAGGGGCAGCGGGCCGCGATTGGTGAGCGTCGTCGTGATCCGCACCCGGTCCCCCGGCAGGCAGCGCGTCTCGGAGACCGCCGTCTCTAGGTTGACTCCCCGGAGCATGAGGACGGTCCAGCCGCGCATCCCTGCCGCGCAGGCGAGGACGAGCACGCCGAGCACGATGAGGGGCCGCGAGCCGAGCGCGGCGCCCGCCCCGGCCGCCACGGTCGCCGCCGCGAGCCAGGGCGTGGTAAAGACCTGTCCCCGGACCGTGACCGGCGGGCCGACCGCCGCCAGCACGTCGCGGGAGAACCAGCCCGATCCCGGGCGCGGCCGTTTCCCGTTCACCTGCCCGGCATGGGGCGACGAGCGGTGGCAGCCCGGCGGCCAGCACCACCTTGGGCAGAAGGACCGATCACCCAGATCGCCCGGAGGTCACGCCGACAGGTCGGCGGGGCGCGTCTTCCTCGACCGGGACCGGGACCTCCCGGACCACGTCGGCCAGCACCCGGTCCGCGGTCAGGTCCCGCAGGCGGGACCCCGGGGAGAGGACCAGCCGGTGGGCCAGGACCGGCCCGGCGACCGCCTGGACATCGTCCGGCAGCACGACGTCGCGGCCCGCCATCGCGGCCACCGCCTGGGCGGCGTGGAGCAGGGCCAGCGAGGCCCGGGGACTGGCCCCCAACTCGACGGCGGGGTGGGACCGGGTCGCCCGGGCGAGGCCGCTGACGTAGTGGAGGGTATCGGGGGCGACCCTGACCTCCCGGGTGGCGACGATGGCCGCCGGGAGTTCGCCCGGGGCGATCACCGGGTCGACCTCCGGCCGTACGGTCCCGGCGGACCCCTCGGCCCCGTGCCGGAACCGGGTCAACATCGCGTCCTCGTCGGCGTGGGAGGGGTAGCCGAGAGTGACCCGGAGGAGGAACCGGTCCAGTTGGGCCTCGGGCAGCGGGAAGGTGCCCTCCTGCTCGATCGGGTTCTGGGTCGCGATCAGGAGGAATGGCCGGGGAAGGTCGAGCATTTCGCCCTCGACGGTCACCGTCCGCTCCTGCATCGCCTCCAGCAGGGCCGACTGGGTGCGGGGCGTGGCGCGGTTGATCTCGTCGGCCAGGACCACATTGGCGAAGACGGGCCCCGGCCGGAACCGGAAGTCGCCCAGCTTCTGGTCGAAGAAGGCGATCCCGCTGACGTCGGAGGGCAGGAGGTCGGGGGTGAACTGGATGCGCCGGAAGACGCCCCCGATCGCCCGGGCCAGGGTCCGGGCCAGGGTCGTCTTGCCGACGCCCGGCACGTCATCGAGCAAGATGTGCCCCTCGCAGAGCAACGCCACCACGGCCATCCGGATCGAGGCCCGCTGCCCGATCACCACCGCCTCGACCGCCGCCGTGACCCGGTCCGCCAGCGCGGCGACCGCCGCGACATCGTAGCCGCCACCGGTCGTGCCAGTCGCCGTCTCCCGTTCCCCGTCATCCGGCGCCCGCATGGTGTGCACCGCCTGCCCCCCGATCGCACCGATTGTCGCACGCGGTGACGAGGGGCCACCGGACATGACGCCCGGAAACACCATGTTCGTAAGGTCGCAGCGAGCGGCGCCCCATAGGCAGCAACTTGAGCGGGATAGACACGATCGACCCGGGCCGTGCGTGGACGATCAGGCAGGAGATCGAGGGGCTGCCCTACCTGGGAGACCGGTCGCCCGCCGTCACCCTCCGTCCACCGGAGACCAGCTTGGCCCCCATCAGGGGCGAACTGCCTCCGATCCCCACTACGTTGCTGCCTATGGGGCGCCGCTCGCTGCACCCTTCTTAGGTACGAACGTTCCATCTGTGACACTCGTTCGGTTACCGGGCGCAGCAAGCGGCGCGCCCACGGGATGAGCGGGGAAGTTCGCGCCACGCCGGCATGAAACGGCGCTCTCGTCAGGGGGTGGGAACGGGCCACATCCCTAATACGTCGCCCGGCCCCCGGAGAGGTCGAAGACGGCGCCGGTCGAGAAGGTCAGGGCCTCGGAGCAGAGGAAGGCGACCAGTTCGGCCACCTCCTCGGGTTGGCCGACCCGGCCCATCGGGATCTTCGAGGTCATGTAAGCGACGTGTTCGTCGCTGAGCTGGCGCAGGATCTCGGTCTCGATCACGGCCGGGGTGACGCAGTTGACCAGCACGCCGGTGGTGGCGACCTCCTTGCCCAGCGCCTTGGTCAGGCCGATCACGCCAGCCTTGGCGGCCGAGTAGGCGGCGGCATTGGGGTTGCCCTCCTTGCCGGCGATCGAGGCGATGTTGACGATCCGGCCCCAGCCCCGCCCGACCATCCCCGGCACGACGGCCCGGCAGCCGAGGAAGACCCCAGTCAGGTCCAAATCGATCACGGCTTGCCATTCGGCCAGACCGTACTCGGCGAGGGGGGCGGCCCGGCCGGCGATCCCGGCATTGCTGACCAGGATGTCGATGCCGCCCCCATCTGCCTCGATCGCCGCGACAAGGGTCGCCCAGCCCGCCTCGTCCGTCACGTCGAGCGGCCAGGCGGAGACCAGCGGCCCGAGGGCCTCCGC
>JACCVE010000615.1 GCA_013698285.1 Chloroflexia bacterium
GCGGCGGGGGTAGCGGTCCTCGCCCGGGGCGGGGAGGGCGTCGCGCATCAGGCGCATCGGCTGGTCACGCTTGAGGAAGTCGTAGGAGGTGATGAGGCGGGGGAAATGGGACCAGGGGTTGGCGTGGATACCCCGGGTCCGGCGGAGGGTGCGGAACAACTCCCGATCGACGCTCCGGAAGTCCAGGCCGAACTTGTCGCGCATCTGGTCGCGCCACTGGATCTGGAGCGACGGTTTGCAGACCACCAGGATCGACTGGACCCGGTGCCGGAGGATCAGTTCGAGGGCGACAAGCCCCGCCTCGACCGTCTTGCCGAGGCCGACATCGTCGCGATGAGCAGGTTCACGCGGGGCATGTCCAGGGCCCGAGCAACGGGGTCGAGCTGGTAGTCCTCGATCTGGATGCCGGCCCGAAAGGGGGACTGGAGGCGTTTCACATCGGCGGTGGCGATGGCCCCCCAGCGGACGGCGTCGAGGAAGGCGTCGAGCTGGGCCGGGGGGTCAAAGCCGGTGCCGTCGGGGAGGGTGCCGTGGGAGGGCGCATGGGCGCCGGGCTCGACCTCCCAGAGGACGCGGAGCGTCTCACCACCGGCATCGTCCTCCGTGGAGATGAGGTCGACGAGGTGCTGGGGACGGTCGGGCAAGGCATTGTCGACGACATCGGCGACCACCCACGTGCGGCTGCGCACGGTGACGACCTGACCCACCTCTGGAGCGACCTGTTGCAAGTCCCTTTTCTCCTGCCGTTGACGCACCGTACCATGGACCGGTCAGGAGCGGAAGCGAACGGCCATCGTGACTGAGCCTAGGTGTGGGACAAGCTATCGGTCAATGACGCTCCCCTGGTTGACGGGAGGACTCTTCAGGAGGACAGGATGGACAGGCGAAAGCGTCCCCGTATACCGGCCATTACTCGGTGGTCGCGGGTCGCCTGGGCCCCGGCTTTGGATGACTATTGGTGCTCGTTCGCGGTCACCACGTGCAATCTGCCGCTTTGAAAGGTGAATGGGCCGCGGTCACGAGGAGTGCCTTCTAGATCGGAGCGAGGGCACCACGCGCCACCAGATCGAGCGCCGACGAGACCCGTCGAATGACCCCAAACCTGATCGCTACGGGATCACGAGGACGCGGTCCCAGGCGGTCATCCGGCCCTCTGGCGTTTGGCCCACCGATGTGAGAACGGCATCCAAACGGCACCGGTCCACAGATGAAGTTCCCGGCATGTGTCCATGCTAGACTGCCGCGGCTTGACCAGCATTGGGGGCGACGAGTGAGACTCACCCGCGACGTGTCACTGGTCGGTGGTGGTGATCTAGGGTTCAACCTATCCGCCCCGCTCGACTGTCATGTCTACCTGCTCGACGGCGGTGATGACCTGGTCCTCATCGACGCCGGGGTCGGCGGCACCATCGGGGAGACCGAGACCATCCTGGCCAACGTGCGGGCGGCCGGGTATGACCCGGCACGTATCTCCCGGCTCTTGCTGACCCACTACCACGCCGATCACGCCGGCGGGGCCGCCGAACTGCGCGACCGCCTCGGATTGACGGTCCATGGGTCACCGCTGACTGCCGACGTACTGGACCGCGGGGACGAAGTGGCGATCAGCCTCCCCTTTGCCAAGGCGGCCGGTTTCTACCCGCCTGACTATACCTTCCAGCCCTGCCCTGCCCATGGCGACCTATTGGATGGACAACCATTTCCGGTGGGCCGATTGACGGTGACTCCTCTCGCGACCCCCGGCCACTGCCGCGGCCATTTGTCGCTCCTCGTGACAGGTGGAGATCGGCGGTACCTGCTCGGCGGGGATCTCGTCTTCCACGGAGGCACGATCATCGCCCAGAACATCCCGGACTGCTCGATCCAGGAGTACGGTGATAGTGTACGGAAGGTCGCCCATCTCGGGTTCGACGCCCTGCTGCCGGGCCACCTCCAGATCTCTCTCCGCAACGGCAAGCGTCACGTCGATCGTGCGGCGCACGCCTTCGGACAACTCGGTATACCTCGCAACGCGATTTGAACGGATGGATCGCAGGACGACCCGGTCTGAGTCGTACCGCGGTTTGAGACGCGGCGATGACGTGTGCATCGCTCGTGACAGGAGGACGCATCATGCTAACCCGAGAACCGTCTGAGGGGCCGTCCGGACCGGTTCAGGCAGCCCCGAATCGTGATGACGCCGATGGGCGCAGTGAAGACTGGCGCGGCAAGATCGGCCTGATGGATCGGCGCGACATGGAAGAGTTGTTCCAGGCGGGGATCCTCTGCCGGCTCGCGGTCCTCGACGACGAAGGCTGGCCCTACGTGGTCCCGGTTTGGTTCGAGTGGGACCCGGCGGAAGAGGCATTTTGGATCGTCCCCCGGCAGAAGAGTACCTGGGCCCGATACATGGCACGGGACGGCCGGGTGGGACTCACGATCGACACTCCCGAACCACCCTACCGCAAGGTGAGTGCGCAGGGTGTCGCCGAGGTGGTCGAGGAGCCGAACGTCGGAGGCCGATGGGTGGAGATCGCCCGGCGGATGTCGGTCCGATATCTCGGCCCACACGGCCCCGACTACCTCGTGCCGACGTTGGATCATCCTCGCTGGCTCTTCAAGGTCGTCCCGAAGAAGCTCATCTCCTGGCAAGGCGTGGACTGGCACGACCGGTACAAGGTCGGCACCTAGAGCCGCGACGGCCACGTCCTCCCACTCACGAATATCCCGTTGTGGCCACGGCGAGAATCGTATAGAGTGGCGGCCCGTTCTTGGTACGGGGCGCGAGTTGAGGAGGGTACCATGACTCAAGAAATGCTATCTCGGCGCGTGATGCTGGGACGAACTGCCGCGTTGACCGCGGGGTTGTCTGCCGCCGCGATCCTTCGCACCCACACCTCCGCCCAGGACGCGACAGGCGGCACACCCGCCGTGACCAGCCTGAAGGTCGGATGGTCCACGATTTACCTCACCCCGTCCTGGATGACGGAGACCAGTCTCGAGATCGACGCCGAGGTGGCTCGCCTGCGCGACATGGGCATCACGGTCGACTACCAGGTGTTCGATGCCAACGGCGACACGCCGACCCAGATTGCCCAGATCCAGTCGATGATCGACCAGCAGTACGACATCTGCCTGCTGATCGCCGGGTCGGCGACCGCGCTTGACCCGGTCGTCGAGCAGGCGACCGCCGCCGGGGTGGTGATCGTCAACTGGGATAGCCTCGTCACCACCGAGAACCTCACCGCTAAGGTGTTCGAGGACCAGGTCAAGTGGGGGCGCGTCACCGCCCGCTGGCTGGTCGATAAGCTTGGCGGTGAAGGCAAGATCCTCGTAGTGAACGGTCCGGCCGGGATCTCCGTCAGCGAGCAACGGGCGGCCGGGGGTCAGGAGATCTTCGCCGCGAGTCCGGGTATCGAGATCGTCGCCGACGCCAACATCGAGTACAACGAGGCACCGGCCCTGGTCGAGCTGACCAGCCTCCTCGCCGCTCACCCCGACCTCGATGGAATTTGGTGTCAGGCCGGGTCGCACGCGTCCGCGGCGATGAAGGCGATTAAGCAGCGTGGCATGGAGCTCGTGCCGATGACGGGCGAGAACTTCAATGGGTTCCTCAAGCAATGGCGCGACGCCCGTGCCGACGGGTTTAGCGCCTACGCGACAGCCGAACTCAACTGGATGGCCGTGCTCTCGCTGCAACTCGCGGTCAAGGCCGTGTCCGGTGAACCGACACCCAAGCAGGTCGAGGTCGCGCTGCCGGTGATCACCGACGAGAACGTCGAGGAATGGGCTGACGACAGCAAGCCAGACGACTACTACACCATCCCCCAGATCCCCTCGACCGCCGAGCTCGACCAGCTGATCGCGGACGCCCTGGCGGCGGAGCAGGGTGGTCAGGCGAGCCCCGTGGCGTCACCGACCACGTAGCGCGGGATTGTCCCGGAATCCCAGTCGATCATGGTCGTTACCAGCGCGGGGCAGAGGCGGT
>JACCVE010000588.1 GCA_013698285.1 Chloroflexia bacterium
TTCCTCGACAACCACGACATGAACCGCTTCCTCTGGGTCGCCCGGGGTGATGTCGATCTCCTCAAGATGGCCGCGCTCTACCAGTTCACCCTGCCTCGTCCCCCCATCATCTACTACGGCACTGAGACCGGACTCGAGCAATGGCACGATGTCGAGTATGACGACGGGAGCCGGAAGTCGGAGGAATCGCGTATCCCGATGGATTGGGAGAATATCGACGTGTCCCTCCTCGCGTTCTATCGCGACCTCATCCGGGTCCGGCGTGAACATCCAGACCTCTGGTCGGGTGTACGCCAGATCCTGCGGGAAACGACCGACGACGCACTCGTCGTCGCACTCTACGCCGCTGACAGGACGGCGACGCTCGCGATCAACCGTGGCAAAGTCCCGGTCAGACTGGGCATCCCGCTCGGCAGCCGCGTGTTGTTGCGGACGACGGCACAGGATGAGGGTGTCGAGACGACTGACACCGTGCTCCCTCGCTCGGCCATGCTGGTCCTCCATGGGTCCGGTGCCGGCGGCTAGCGCCTTGGCCAGCTGTGCATCACATCGCCTGATCCTCGGCCCGCGTCAGGGCGCCGGCCTTGGCGTCGAAGGCGACCAGACCCAGTGCCGCCAGGGACTCGTGGATGTGTCCTTGCACCGGTCGGCTGATCGGGTCCAGAAGATCCCCGGACCGGTCCGTCCCGACGGCGAAGCCATCCCTGTGCACGGACGCGTGGAGTCCGAACGGTGTGAGCGGGCCGACCGCCAGCGAGGCAAAGACGTGGGCCGCCAGCGGCAGCGCGACGATTCGCTCCCCGATCAGCTCCGGCTCGACGGCCGCTACGGTGCCGTCCGGGCTCGGCCTGTATTTCGCTCCCGACTTGTTGCCCGCCGCCTCCGGGTCAAAATTGGCATCGAAGGCGCATGTTCCGTGGAGCGGGCAGCCGTGGCTGGCACAGGTAGGGAGTTTCTGGATTATCGGCTTCCCCAGGCTGAGCAAGAAGATGAGGCGGCTGTCCACCCCATCCCGGTCCCGGGCCAGGTGCCGGCAACCGATGTCCCCCGGCAGATTTCCCTGGTGGCTCTGGATACGGGCGATCGGGCCAACGTCGGGAGTCGCCTCAGGCACTGAAAGTCCACCCCGTCGTGCCGGTGACCGTCGCCTCACCCACTCCCGCCAGGCGGTCAATCGTCGCGAACAGGGACCGGTAGCGGTCCTTCGCAGCTTCCTCCTCCGGTGTGCTGGCGACCGTGAAGGTTCGCTGGTGGCCGACGATGACGAGCAGGCGCCTAGCCCTCGATAGGGCAACGTTCATCCGGCGCCAGCCGGCGTGGAGCGGGCCGATCACGGCGTCGGCGTTGGCGTTGGTCAAGCTGGTGGAGATCACGTCGCGTTCCCCACCCTGGAACCGGTCGACGGTGTCGATCCGGACCCGCTCCGAAAGCCCCGCGTCGTGCCGGACCACAGCCGCCCGGATCCGGTTGTCCTGCCCCCGGTACGGAGAGATGATGCCGATCTCGGCAATGAGGTGCTCCCGAGCCTCGCCGGTCGCGTCACGCACCAGGACGCGGAGCAGCGACGCGTTCAGGTCGGCCTCGCGAGCGTTGTCCCGGGCATCCTCCGTGCCGCTCCCCACGGAATCGACGGCGTCCGGGTCATCGGAGGTGTCCATGAAGACGACGCGGGGTCCGGCCGCCAGCGTTCCATGCCGGACCGGGACGCCGAGCGCGGCGAAGCGGTCCGCCAGTCGCTGGTCCTTCACGTCCTGGTTGCCGGGACGCAGCGACCCGTCGTAGAACGTCTCTCTGATCAGGGTCGAGATGGGGCCGGCCATCCTGTATTGCTGGTCGAGCGTGATCAGCCGCTCCGGATACCGGCGGACGAACCGCTCGAACAGGGAGGTGCGCAGCGTATCCCCCGACGAGATCCCGATCCCGGCGACCTCGTCGGTGTACGGCAATGTCCGCCCGGCCGATCGCTCCGAGACCACGGGCGGCAGTTGGTTATGGCCCCCGACGAGGACGAGGCGGCCCCGGCAGGCGGTCGGCAGGTGTCGCAGGGCTTGGAGGGCGGCCAGTTCGGTGGCCTGACCCACCTCATCGACGATGACGGTCCGGA
>JACCVE010000592.1 GCA_013698285.1 Chloroflexia bacterium
GCCGGACGGGGGACGGCAGCGGCCTCCCGCCCCTACCGTGCGGGGGACGGCAGCCCGGGCTGTTGGCTGGCCGGAAGGTGCCACCCAAGACCGAAAAGTCGCGCACACCCACCGCCCGCCCGGCGACTGTTCGGCGCTTACGGGCTGGCGTTCGCCGCGCCGCCCGGCGCCGACCGCCAAGCTCGTTGCGTCGAGGTGTCAATGGTCAGTGAGCTCTGCCCGGTGATGGCCAGTAGAACTGCCCTGCGGTGGCCAGCGGATCTGCCCGGCGGTGGCCAGGCGTTCTGCCCGGGGTCATGAGGCGAGGGGCATCACTCCTCTGCCGGCGGTGGCTTGGGTGAGGCGGATGCTGTCGCCGGCGGTGAGGACGACGTGGGCGTGGTGCATGAGCCGGTCGACGGTGGCGTTGGCGATGGTCTTGGGCATGAGCTCGTCGAAACCGGCCGGATGGAGGTTGGACGACAGGGCGATGGAGCGCTTCTCGTAGGCGGCGTCGACGACGCGGTAGAGGGCTTCGGCGGTCTCGGCGGCGACGGGCAGCAGTCCGATGTCGTCGATGACGAGGACATCGGCGCGGAGGATCTTCTTGATGGCCCGCCCGGTGGTGTCATCGGCTCGGTGGCGTCGGACGAGCGCGCCGAGAGCCTCGAGGGAGAACCAGGACACGTGGGCGCCGTTGTCGATGGCGGCGTGGCCGAGGGCTTCGAGGAAGTGGCTCTTGCCGGTCCCCGACGGCCCGCAGACCACGACGTTCTCGTGCCGGTCGATCCACTCGAGGGTCCGCAGGGCCCGTTGGGTGGGGGCGGGGATCGAGGAGACGGTCTCGTCCCACCCGTCGAAGGTCTTCCCGGTCGGGAACCCTGCGACCCTTCGCCGGGTGCCGATGGAGGAGGCTTGGCGGCCGGCGAGCTCTTCGGTGAGCAACGCCCGGACGGCCTCGGCGGGATCCCAGCGCTGCGCCTTCGCAGTCGCCAGGAGCTCGACGGCGGTCCGCCGCATGTGCGGCAGCCGGAGTTGGCGGAGCAGTTCGATGACCTCCTCGACCGGAGCGGTGGTGGTGGTCATCGGCCGAAGCCTTCCCAGGCGCCGGTGCCCGGTTGCAGCGAGTGTCCCTCCGCGGCCTGGCGGCGGGTGCCGGGCGGGTTGGCGGCAAGGATCGATGCGAGGTCGCCGTCGGCGAACCGGCAGTAGCTGGCCGCGTGGCCGAGAGCCCAGTCGACCCGGTCGGCGCCGTGGAGGGCGGCGAGCTGGGTGGCTTCGGCCATCTTCACCTTCACCCTCGAGGTGCCCGCCGATGCGGCCTCGACGAGCCAGAGCCGGGCCCCTGCGCCGAGGCCGAGGAACTCGGCCTCCGCGGTGTTGGTCGCCTTCGGTTGACGGGCCAAAGGCCTGGCCGGGCGGGCCGGGTAGTGGGCGTCGTCGATCACCGGGCAGCCCGGCGTCGACCGGGCGTGGCGGGCGACCTCGACCGGCCCGGACGACGGGCAGTGGACCGCGACGATCTTGTCGCCGTCGACGCGGACCCACACGGTCTCATCGCAGAGGGTGTGCGGGACCGAGTAGGTCACCCCGCCGAAGCTGATCGTCGCCGACCACGTGACCCGCCGGGTCTCGCCGAACACCGCGGTGTAGGGCCGCTCGGGCAGCCGGTGCAGACGCAACTGCTCCTCGGCGAGCATCGAGCTCGGCGCCCGTCGTGTCGCCCGATGGTCCCGGTCGTTGACCTCGACCATGAACGCTTCGCAGGCGTCGACGAGCTCGGTCCAACTGCCGTAGTCCTCTCGCAGATTCGCCGAGGTGGGAACGAGATCGGCCTTGGCGATCCGGACGGTGGCCTCGACGCCGCCCTTGGACTCGGGGTCCCGCGGGACGCAGGTGGCGATGGTGATGCCGTAGTGGCCGCCGATCGCGACCATCTCTGGATGCCGGACCGCGATCCCCGCGACGTGGTCCATGGTGACGGTCCGTTCGTTGTCGGTCAGCCAGTAGGTCGGCGCGCCGCCCCAGGTCCGCATCGCCCTGTCGAGGCAACCGATGAGCGTGGGCATCGTCCGGTCCCAGGTCGGGATCACCACCCGATGCCTCGACCACGCCAACCACGCGCAGAACAGCAACGTCGCCCGCCCGTCGATGCTCGGGCCGGTGCCCCAGTCCCACTGGGCCCACATGCCCGGCTCGGGGATCCATGGCCGATAGACGCGGCGACGGCCTCGCCGGTGATTCGCCTTCACCTCCGCAACAGCCCGCCGGACCGTGCGTTCGGAGCCGGCGAACCCGAGGGCCTCAAGCTTGGCGAACGCGACGTCAGCGCGGATCTTCGCGTCGCTGCGCTCGACCCACTCCTCGATCTTCGGGAGGAACGGATCGATGATCCGCTCCCTCCGTTCGGGCCCATCGTCGGGCAACTCGCCGGCATCGCGCTTGGCCACCCACGCAGCGACGGTGTGATGAGAACAGCCGGCCAAGTCCCCGGCATCACGGAACGACCCAGTCAGGTCGAACGCTTCGAGAATCTTCATGATCTCCTCGCGAGACTTCACTTGCTCCTCCTGGTCGACGGTCACGGTTCAGCGACCGGCAGTCGACCGGGAGGAGCACCCGCCGGGCCATCCCGACGAGCACGGACACATCAACGAGGGCAGAACCCGTGGCCGCCACTGGGCAGAACCGTTGGCCGCCAACGGGCAGCTACATGACCGCCGCTGGGCAGGATCTCATGGCCGCTGACACCGGCCCCGACACCCCGCACGCGATCGCAGCCTCCTCGCTCGTGAGGCCCTCGGCGATCTTCACCCAGAACGCCCGCTCGACGTCGCGTTGAATCGGAGGCCTGCCTGGCGAACGCATCGCCGGAC
>JACCVE010000598.1 GCA_013698285.1 Chloroflexia bacterium
GCCGGACCCAGGTGGGAGGACTGGACGACGCCCCGGGCTACGCCACCGCCCACGACATCTTTGCCAGCGAACTGAGCATCGGCCGGGCCAATTTTCCGATCTCGATCGCCTGGTGGGCCCTGATCGCTGCCGTCGCGACCTGGATCCTGCTGCGGACGTCGTTCGGGAACTGGATCTTCGGCGTCGGGGGAAGTCTCCAGGCGGCCCGCAACGTCGGCGTCCCGATCAAGGCCGTCAAGATCCTGCTCTTCATGGGCACCGCCGCCGCGGCCTGGATGATCGCGGTGATCCAGGTGGTGACCTTCCGGGGTGCCGATGTCCTCCGCGGCCAGGGTCAGGAGTTCTACGCGATCATCGCCGTCGTCGTCGGCGGCACCCTGCTCACGGGCGGCTACGGCTCCGCGATCGGGGCCGTCTTCGGCGCCCTGATCTTCGGCATGGTTCGCCAGGGCATCGTCTACGCCGGTGTCGATGCCGACTGGTTCCAGGTCTTCCTGGGGGCCATGCTGCTCGTCGCCGTCCTGATCAACCGCTGGGTCCGGACGCGGGCCACGGAGGCTCGCCGATGAGCGCGACCACGCCGGACGCACCGTCGCTCGCCAAGCCCGCTCCCGCTGGAGCGAACGGCACCCCGCTGCTGGAGGTCCGGCACGTCTCCAAGTACTTCGGCGGGGTGATCGCCCTGGCCGACATCTCGATGGATGTCCACGCCGGTGAGGTGATGTGCCTGCTGGGCGACAACGGGGCCGGCAAATCGACCCTGATCAAGGTCTTCTCCGGCGTCCACAAGCCGAGCGACGGCCAGTTCCTGATCGAGGGACAGGAAGTCAGCTTCGCCTCCCCCCGCGACGCCCTGGCGGCCGGCATCGCCACGGTCTACCAGGACCTGGCGATGATCCCGCTGATGAGCATCTCCCGGAATTTCTTCCTCGGCGCCGAGCCGACCGTCGGCTGGGGACCATTTCGCCGCTTCGATGTCGCCCGGGCGGACCGGATCACCCGCGACGAGCTGGCCAAGATGGGGATTCACCTGCGCGACACCGACCAGCCAGTCGGCACCCTCTCCGGCGGCGAGCGGCAGTCGGTCGCCATCGCCCGGGCCGTCTACTTCGGCGCCAAGGTGCTGATCCTGGACGAGCCGACCGCCGCCCTCGGCGTCAAGGAGGCCGGCGTCGTCCTCCGCTACATCGCCCAGGCCCGGGCCCGCGGCCTCGGGGTAATCTTCATCACCCACAACGTCCACCACGCCTACCCGATCGGGGACCGCTTCACCCTGCTCAACCGGGGCCGCTCCTACGGCACCTTCCGCAAGGACGAGGTCAGCCGGGAAGAGGTCGTCGGGATGATGGCCGGAGGGGAAGAGTTGGAGGAGTTGAGCCATGAGCTTGAGGAGTTCGCCCACACCGACCGCCAGGCGAGCACGGGACTCGCGAGCGCGAGCCGCGACATGGGCCGAGACGCCGCCGACCTCCGCCCGTCGTCCTGATACGCTGGGGCGCTGCCCGGGCGAGGCCGGGCGCCCACGTCTGCCGGGACTCACCCGTGGGGTGTCGCCATGGTCGCCACTGACGAGCTCCGGAATGCTGGCGATGGCCGGTGGCGCCCGGCCGCGAAGGACGACTGCCTCGGCGTCGTTAACCCCGACGCCACCGAACGGTGGACCGACGACTGGCCCTGCCTCTTCCGGCCAAAGGCCGGCGACCCACCTGAGTGACGAGTTGAGGACCGGATGACCACCCCACCCCATTTGACCCCCGCGACTGGCGGCGCGACCACCGCGCCGGGGTCCCCATCTCCCGGGGCCGGAGACGGCGCGGCCGGAGCCCCCCCGGCCGGGATCAGGATCGCCAATGCCCCCTGCTCCTGGGGCGCCCTCGAATTCGAGGGCATGGCCGCCGATCCCGTCCCCTATGACCGGATGCTCGACGAGCTGGCGGCGACGGGGTACGACGGCACCGACCTCGGCGACTGGGGCTACATGCCGACGGGGGCGGCCGACCTGCGGGCCGAGCTGGACCGGCGCGGCCTGGACCTGGTCAGCGCCTTCGTACCGGTCGCCCTGCGCGACCCCGCCGCCCACGCCCCCGGCCTCGACCACGCCCTCCGCGTCGCCCGGCTGCTGGCCCTGGTCGGCGGTGAGCAGGCGACCCCGACGTGCCTGGTCCTCGCCGACGACAACGGCACCGACCCGGTCCGGACCCGCCACGCGGGCCGGGTAACGGCGGAGATGGGCCTCGATGCCGGCGATCGGGAGACCTTCGCCCGGGGTGCCGAGGAGATCGCCCGGGCCGTCTATGCCCAGACGGGCGTCCGGACCCTGTTCCACCACCACTGCGCCGGGTTCGTCGAGACCCCGGCCGAGATCGACCGGTTCCTCGACCTCACCGACCCCGACCTGGTCGGCCTCGTCTTCGACACCGGCCACTACGCCTTCGGCAGCGGTGACCCGGCATCCGCCGACATCGGCGCCGCGCTCGATCGCTACGCGGGCCGGATCCGGCTCGTCCACGCCAAGGACTGCGACCCGATCGTGGCGCGGCACAGCACCGCCGCGGGATGGGACTACTTCGCGTCGGTCCGGCATGGGGTCTTCTGCGAACTCGGACGGGGGGTGATCGATTTTGCCCTGGTCGGCCGTCACCTTGGCCAGCACGGCTACGGGGGCTGGCTCGTCGTCGAGCAGGATGTCCTCCCCGGCCTGGGGACGCCACGGGAGAGCGCCGCGCGGAACCGAGCGACCCTGTCCCGCCTCGGCTTCTGACCGGAGGTGCGCCACGCCGCCCCGGACGGTTCCCCGCCGCGGGGCCATCCGGGCGATCGAGCTACGCCGACACCCGCGGCGCCCGGGCCGGGCGGATCGGGGCACGCGGCAGGATGCCGATCGCCGCACCGGAGGCGAAGGGGCGGCGGAGGCCAGGGGTCGCCTCCCCATTGACCATCGCGAGGACGGCATCGGCCGCGCCGGGCCGCGCGAAGAGGTATCCCTGGCCCATTTCACACCCCATCCGGCGCAGCAATTCGCATTGCCGCTCCGTCTCGATCCCTTCCGCGGTCACGCGCAGCCCCAGCATCTTGGCGAAGACGACGACGGCCTGGACCATGTCACCGTCGTCGGTGCCGAGCCGCTGGATGAAGGAGCGATCGATCTTGAGGGTGTCGATCGGGAACCGTTCCAGGTACGCCATCGACGAATAGCCGGTCCCAAAGTCGTCGATCGCGATCCGGACACCCATGTTCACGAGCGCTTCAAAGGTTCTGCTCGTCTCCCGGATGTCGTCCATCATGACGCTCTCGGTGATCTCGAGCTTGAGGCGATAGGCGTCGAAGCCGGTGTCGCGCAAGATCCTGGTAACGGTGTCCACGAAGCCGGGATCCTGGAACTGTCGCCCGGAGACGTTGACGCAGATGCCGATCGGGTGGTCGAACGAACGATTCCACTGGTCGGCCTGGAGACAACTGGTCTCGAGGACCCACGCGCCCAGGTCAACGATCAGGCCCGTTTCCTCGGCCAGGGGGATGAAGGTACATGGGCTGACCAGCCCCCGCGTCGGGTGTTGCCAGCGGACCAGCGCCTCCACCTCCTCGACGCGGCCGGTCACCAGGTCGATCACCGGTTGGTAGAGGACGATGAACTGGTCGTCCCGGAGGGCCTGCCGCAGCTCCCCCTCCAGCTCCATACGTTCCCACGTCCGTTCGGTCATCACCGGTTCGTAGATGACGTGGCGACCATGACCCTTCGCCTTGGCTTCATACATCGCCACGTCGGCGTCTCGCAGGAGCTCCTCGGCGCTCCGCATGTCTGGGGAGCTCACGGCGACCCCGATGCTCGCCCGGACGAGAAACTCCCGGCTCTCGATCGAGAACGGGGTCGCCAGGCATTCCGAGATCCGCTCGGCGACCAAGGCGACCTGGGTCGCGTCGGTCATGCCTTCGACGAGGATGGTGAACTCATCCCCACCCAGCCGGGCGATCGTATCGCCGGCGGAGACGCATCCGGCGAGGCGATTCGCCACCGCGATCAGCAGCTTGTCCCCGGCTTTGTGCCCGAGACGATCATTCACCAGCTTGAAGTTGTCGAGGTCGAGGAAAAGGACGCCGACTCTGGTACCGGCGCCGCGGCCCCACCGCAGTGCGAGATCCAGCCGCTCGCGGAACAGGGCCCGGTTCGGCAAGCCGGTCAGCGAATCGTGAAACGCTTGATGCTCGAGTTCACGCTCGAGCGCCTTCCGCTCGGTGATGTCACGCATGTTGAGGATCAGTCCGACGAGCTTGCCACTCTTCGGTGGCATGGTCCCGACCACCTCGACGACGCGCGATTGCCCGTCCGGATGGACATAGGTGATCTCCTCGTGGACCAGCGCACCGTTGACGGTGGACCCGGCGGCGAAGTGTGCGCCCAGGTAGTCCCTGAGGCGACGCTGCTCCTCGGGGACGAGGCTGACGAAGAGCGATTTCCCCATCACGACATCGGGAGCGAATCCCATGACCCGTTGGACGGATGGACTCACGTAGAGACACCGCCCGTCGCGATCGACCACGGCCGTCACATCCGAGGCGTGCTGGACCAACTGGCGGAACCGGTCCTCACTCTCCGCGAGCGCCTGCCGCTGGCCAGCGGCGGTCGCCTCGCGGCGCCTGGCTCGTGACCCGATCACCGACAGGGTACTGATCAGGAAGGCGGCACCCATCAGGACCCCCACGATCCCCGTGTTCGCGCGGCGCTGGGCCTGCCTCGCGCCTGCCTGGTGGACGGCGGCTTCAGCATCGATCAATGCGATGAGCCGGTCGAACGCGGGGTCGACCTGGTCTTGGTCAAACGCTGCCGCGGCGATCGTGTCGCCGCCCGCGACGAGGCGTCCAAGCCGCCCCGTGGAGGCGATGTAGGCGGCCAGTGCCAACTCGATCGCCTTGATGTCATGTCCGGCGTCGTTCGTTCGCAGCTCTACGAGGAGATCCCGAAGCTCGGCGTTGGCTGCCGCCGCGATCGACCCTCGCTCGTCGAGCCACTCATCTTGGGCCTCCGACGCCGGCGGCCCGTGGCTGGCCACGGTCTCAAAGCCCAATATGCGGATCGCCAGGCTTTCCACATAGCTGAACCGCGACACCTGTTGTTCTTCGGCAAGGGCGGTGCGATGCAGTTCGGTGATGCCCCAGGAGGCGCCCAAGCCAACGAGCACGGAGGCGAGCAAGAGGACGGCTTCGCGGGTCCGTCTGCCCCAGAGGGATGACGAGACACGCGTCTGACCAGTCCCGGAAGGAACGACCTCGCTCATCGCACCCGTGTTCCCCCCGCCCCGCGGG
>JACCVE010000616.1 GCA_013698285.1 Chloroflexia bacterium
GGCCCGGGTCACCACGGCCCGCGCCGCCGCCGATGCCGCCCGCCAAGAGCGCGATCGCGCCGGCCGGCTCGAACGCGAACGCGTCGCCGGGGAACTCGCCGCCACCCGGTCCGTGGCCCCACCACCGAGCCTGCCCGTGCCGGAGGCGGAGACGACCTTCGACGCCACGAAGAGTTGGTCGATGGATCGCCCGACCACCCTGATCGGCGACGCCTCCGGGGCTGACCCGTCCATGCTGACCGGCGCCGCCGGGGGCGGCCCGGTGGGCAAGGGCTCCAGGCGGTCCTCCCCGCTCGCCGGGAACGGCGCCAAGCTGCTGATGGTGTTCTCGGTCCTCCTGATCGTGGTCGCCTTGCTCCTGCTCCTGGCACCCGGTCTCTTCAGCTAGTCGAACGTTTTCCAGATTGCCCATGGCAGACACCATGGGGAGGATGAGGGCATGGTCGCGACGCGAGCGAATACCAGTTCCAGCGCGGCCGCCGGGGCCCAGGACATCAGCCCCGAGTCCCTGCTGGTCGCGGATTTCGGCCGGGGCTCGACGCGGGCCTTCTTGCTGGAGCAGGTGGCCGGCACGCTCCGGCTCGTCGCCCGGGCCGAGGGGCCGACCACCTTCGACCTGCCCTTCGACGATGTCTCGGTCGGCTGGCTCCAGACGCTGCGCCAGATCGAATGGGACGCCGGGCGCGTCCTGATCGAGCGCGACAACGTCTTGACGCCCCAGCGCCAGCGCGGCGACGGCGTCGACGCGATGCTGGCCTGTTCCTCACTCGGCGAGCCGATCCGGGTGGCGGTGATCGACACTGGACCGTCGCCGATGACGGCGGCCGCCATCACCGCGCTCCGGAAGACCCACGTCTCCATCCTCCACGCCTCCGTCCCGGCGGCGAAGAAGGACACCACCTGGGTGCCGGCCTGGGCCGATACCATCCGGGCCTATCAACCGGATACCGTGGTCCTCTTGCTCGACGGCGACCAGGCGATCGGGGTACCCCGGGCCATCCAGATGCTGCGTGACATCAGCGGTGTGATCAATCCGCGACGAGGGGTGATCTTCGGCGAGGCGACGGTGCTCGGCCAGACGCTGACCCTGTTCGGCTCCCGCACCAAGGTCCGCTCCATCACCCCGGCCGGCAAGACCGGTGAGGAATTCGGTGCCGAGCTCGAGACCGAGGCCCGTGGTGACTGGGCCGAGCGCATCGACCGGACCGACCTCCGGGCCACGCTGCGGGAGGTCACCGGCACGGTACCCACCCGTGCCCACGCGGTCGACCTCGTCACCCGCTACGTGGCCCGCGTCTCTGGCCAGGCGGTCCTGACGATCGGGATCGACGATGGCTCCCACGCCCACTGGGCATCGGGTCACGAGGCCGCCCAGACCGCGTTCCCCCGCCTCGACGTCAATGCCGGCATCGTCAACCTGACCGCCCGTGAGATCGCCGACGCGGTCAACTGGCTGCCGTTCGAGGTCCAGACCGACGACCTGATGACCTGGGTCCTGAACCGGGCGATCCGGCCCTGGGCCGGGCCGGAAGCCGACGACGACGTGCGCATCGAACAAGCGTTGCTGCGCCAGGTGATCCGGCGCGTCGCGGCCGACCTGGACCGGACCCACCCCGGCGCCCTCGCATCCGCCGGCCTGGTGATCGCCGGGGCCGGGGTCGACCGCTGGCACGATGCCGCGATCGCCGCGCTCTGCCTGCTCGACGGGCTCTATCACGTCCCGGCCAGCGGCATCGTCGCCCTGGCCCTGGACCGCGACGGGCTGCTGCCGGTCGTCGGCACCCTCGGCATGACCTATCCGGCGGTGGCCTCCGACATCTTCGGGCACGATGCCCTGCAGCACCTCGGCAGCGCCGTCATCGTGACCGGGGTGCCCAAGCCCGGCGAGGTCGCCTGCCGGATCGAACTCCAGGTCCAGGGCGGTCCGAACCGCGACCTGGTCGTCAAATCGGGCGACCTCGCGGTCCTCCCGCTGGCGACCGGAGAACAGGCGACCATCGTCGTCCGGCCGGAGAAGAAGGTCGCGGTCGGCGCCGGCCAGCCCGGCAAACCGGTCACCTTCGGGACCGAGCGGGCGGTCACCGGGGGCGAGGTCGGCATCATCGTCGATGCCAGGGGACGTCTCCCCCTGCCCAGCCCGGCGGTCGCCAGGACGGGCGTGGTGCGGCAATGGATCCGGGCCGCCGGCGACGCGACCGGCGCGGTCCGGACGTAGCGGGAAACGGGCGTAGCGCGGCACGGGCCGTGGTCGGAGAGGATCGAGCGATGAGCCTGAATTTTCCACATACCCAAGCGGTCTACACCCATCAGCAGGAACTGCGGGTCAGACGCGTGTTCCCACTCGAGACCGAGGTCAAGGTCCGGGAGGGCAAACGCGTCTTCGCCGATACCGTCGTGGCCCGGGTCGAGCCGCGCACGGTCGCCCTCCGGGTCGATGTGCCGGCCGCCCTCGGAACCGCCGCGACGGAGACCAACCGTCACCTGACCCTGCCGACCGGCTCCACGGTCACGGCCGGCCAGGTGATCGCCAAGACCCGGCGCGGTCTCCGCACCACGACGGTGACCTCCCCCGTGGCCGGCACCCTGCTGGAAGTGGACCCGCGCAGCGGCGAGGTGCTCATC
>JACCVE010000599.1 GCA_013698285.1 Chloroflexia bacterium
TCCGGAATGGGCTGCCGCGTGTGCTATCCTTGCGTGCTGTGATTCCGCGTCACCCGGTACCGGCATGCCCGGGTACGCTCGACCACGATCACTCGCGCCAATGCGCACCGTCCGGGATGGGCGACCCTCCGATGGACGGGGTCGACCGGACCGATCGAGCGATGACCGCCCAGGATAGAGCTGACCATGACAGACCCCACCCGGACCGATCAGAACCCGGACCGCCCGGACACGCTCGACACCCCGCAGACGAATCCCGAGCAGCATCCCGACCAGGGCGATGTCGCGCCGGTCGCCGCCGAGGAGCCCGAGCTCGCGCAACCCGCCGAGCCGGTCGAGGCGAATGTCCCGGCCGAAGTGGTCGCTACCGAGGTTGCCGCCGCTCCGGCGACGACGACCGGTTCATCCCGGGTCAAGCGCACTCCGGCTCCCAAGGCCGCGCCGCGAGGACCCTGGCCGCTCCAGCCCTACGCCATCGTCGAGACGGGCGGCAAGCAATACCGCGTCAGCGTCGGCGACCGGATCTCGATCGAGAAGCTCCCCGAGGCCGCCGGTGGCGAGGTCACCTTCGACCGCGTCCTCCTGCTCGGCGGGGATGGCAGCACCGAGGTCGGGACGCCGGTCGTCGATGGCGCCGCCGTGGTCGCCTCGGTCGATGACCACTTCCGGGGTGAGAAGCTGGTCATCTTCAAGTACAAGGCCAAGAAGCGGTACCGCCGCCGGACGGGACACCGCCAGTCGCTGACCCACGTCACCATCACCGGCATCACCCGGTAGCGGCCGGGCGCGGCCCCGTCGCCGGGCTCTTCGCGCCCGACCATCGAACGAGAGGAGACGACCATGGCCCATAAGAAGGGTGTCGGTAGTTCACGGAACGGTCGCGATTCCCAGTCCAAGCGACTGGGGATCAAGCGCGGCGATGGCCAACTCGTGCGGGCGGGGACGATCGTCGTCCGCCAGCGGGGCACGGAGTACTGGGTCGGCAACAACGTCGGCATCGGCAAGGACCACACGATCTACGCCAAGATCGACGGCGTGGTCCGGTTCGAGCCGGTGACCCGGATCAAGCGCCGGATCAGCGTCTACCCGATCGATGTCTACCCGGTGGGCGGCGCCAAGGCGCTCCTCACCCCGGGCGTGATCGTGCCGGTCGTCGAGTCGACGCCGGTCGTCCTGGCGGCGGACTAGCGCCACTCCCTGGCCACATCCCCGGCGAATGGTCAGGTGGACCAGCGGCAGAGGCTCTGGTACACTTGAGTTCGGCTTGTCATAACGGTTCAGCGCACGGAGTTCCCGAAGAGATGAAGACTGGTATCCACCCCACATACGCCGAAGCCATCGTCACATGCTCCTGCGGGAACACGTTCACGACCCGATCGACCAAGGGCAATCTGAAGACCGACCTGTGCTCCGTCTGCCACCCGTTCTACACGGGCGAGCAGCGGATCGTGGACAGCGCTGGTCAGGTCGAGCGGTTCATGAAGCGGATGCAGGCCGCTAGCGAGTCTGGCGCCCGCCCGTCGAAGCGCCAGCAGCGCCTCGCCGCCCGTTCGGCCGAGACCGAGGCGCGCGATCGAGACGCCGCGGCGGGCCAGGCCGAGGACGACGCGCTCGTCGCGGCTCCCACGGCGGCGATGACGGAAGCCGCTCGCCCGACCGCGTAGGTCATCGGCCGACGACCACGACACGAGTGACGGCGTCCCGGCAACGGGGCGCCGTTCGCATGTCCGCCTCACGATGGTCACCGATGTCCGGGTAAGATGGCGCCGTCTTGAGGAAGGGCGAGGCGAACGTCCAGGCGTGAGGGGAGGGACCGTGCGATTCGACCGGCCGATGCGCGTCGTCTCCCGGGATGTCGAGCGGGTCTGGGGCGGTCAGCGCCTACGCCGGGCCGACCCCCCGATCGGAGAGGTCTGGCTCGTGTCCGGCGACGCCGAGATCGTCGCCGGGCCGTGTTCCGGCCTCACCCTCGATGCGGCCGTCGCCGCCCACGGCGCCGCGATCGTGGGCCGGGACTGGTCCGGTCTCGGCCGCTTCCCGCTGCTGATCAAACTCATCGACTCAGCGGGCTGGCTCTCGCTCCAGGTCCACCCCGACGACGCCCAGGCCATCTCCTTCGAGGGTGAAGGGGCGAGCGGCAAATCGGAGGCCTGGCACGTGTTGGACGCCGCCCCCGGGGCCGAGGTGATGGCCGGGTTCGACCGTCCCGTCGATCTCGCTGACCTCGACGACCCGGACGCCCGCCGCGACCTGGTCGCCGCCACCCGCCGATTCGGCATCCGGCCCGGCGACACGCTCTATCTCGCGGCCGGGACCGTCCACGCGATCGGCCCGGGTCTCGTCATCTACGAGGTCCAACAGCCGTCCGATATCACCTATCGCGTCTACGACTGGGATCGCCCCGCCAGCGCGGCTCGGCCACTCCATATCGATCAGGCCCGGGCCGTGATCGACACTCATGCCCGGGTCGAGCCCCTCCCGATCCCGGCGGCGGCGGACGGAGCCTGGGACCGACTCGTCACCTGCCGGTTCTTCACTCTCGATACGCTCACCCTATGCGACGGATCGGTGACGGTCGAGTCCGACCGAGCCGGGTGTCACGTACTGACGGCCGTCGAGGGCCAGGCGATGGTCACCGGGGAGGGCTGGGAAGAGCGACTGATTCCCCACGAATCGCTCGTCCTACCCGCCGGACTTGACAGGTACCATATTTCCGGCATGTCCGGTGCTCGCCTGCTCCGGGCCGGTGGACCGGGGACATCATGACCACACCCATGGCTGGCCAACGACCATCTGGAGAGGACGAGACGCAGCAGCCCGCCATGGACGTGCTGGTGCGGCGATGGGTGGTCCACGTGCTGAAATCACATCTCCCGCTGCTCACGATCGCCGTCCGTCAGCGGGCCAAGATGGAGGGGTGGCTCAAGTTCGAGCTGGCGGAGAAGATCGAGCGAGAAGGGTTGGGGCCAGTTTCGGTGGAAGCTGGATACGGGGAGAAGCGGGCCAGTTCTCGGTCGGACCTCTCCTTTTTCGCCGGTGGAGTCCACTACGACATCGAGTTGAAGACGCCCAATACCAACTTCCGTATCCCAGGCGTGGA
>JACCVE010000620.1 GCA_013698285.1 Chloroflexia bacterium
GTCCGGCGGCTGGACGCCGCAGAGGACTTTGACCATCGTGCTCTTGCCGGCGCCATTCTCGCCGAGCAGGGCGTGGATCTCGCCGGCCTCGCAGGAGAACGCGGCGTCGCGCAGGGCAACGACACCCCCGAATCGCTTGGTGACCCCGGTGGCGGAGAGCAGTGGCACGCGGATGGTCCCTCGTCGGTGGGGGCGAGCGGTCCAATAGGGTGGCGACCGGGAGTCAAAGATGGCGAGCGACGCGACACGGGTCGTGGGCGGCGTGACACGGCGCGGGTGACGAGGGAATCGTCCGGCAATCCCGGCGGCGCCCAAGGGCCGGGCATCACGCGGCTGTCCGTCGAGCGTAACGGGCACGCGCCGGGGTGCGGCGCGCCCGTGCTCTGGACGCCCTCGCCGCTCGCCCGGCGGTCATGGGATCCCGCGGTCGCGGGGCAGGACCGGAGTCCTCCCGACCCCCGTCGAGGCTCCATGACGAGGCGGCCCGGCTCGTTGTCCTCTCGACAGCACCGGCCGGCCCCCCGCCCCACCGGCCGAATGTCTGGGGAGATGAGCCCGCCCTCCGGCTCCGGGTGATCGGCGACAGGTGCCTTGCGGAAGCGCCGGGACCGGTCGCCGGATCCAGCCGGCGGGCGTCTGTGTCAAGGTGACCCTGTCGAATGGGAAGTCGGAGTTCCCCCCCTCGGGCGCCGGGGCGTACACTCCCCGCGACTTCCGACTTCCGACTTCCGACTTCCCGTCCGCTAGTCGTTCTGCGCCTGGGCGTCGATTTCCTCGAAGGTCAGGGTCACGCCGCAGGCCGGGACCTGGATCGGGGTGAAGAAATTGTCCGGCTGCTCGGGGAAGACGTTGACGCCCTCCTCCAGCTCTGCCGTCGTCGCCATCGGCAGGGGGATCGCGATGTCGGCCGGCATCTCGACGCCGCGCAGCAGGTCGATCGCGGCCCGGATCGCCACGCTGCCCATGCCCGGGGTCTGGCCGATCGAGAGGGCCTGGAACTGGTCGGCGTACTGGAGCATCTGCTTGCGGAAGCCATTCTCGGCCTCGCCCGCGAACGGCACCAGCGGGCGCCCGGCGTCGATGAAGGCGCGGACCGCCCCGTCGGTGCCGCCCTGGCACCAGACGCCGTCGATCTGGGCATTGGCGGCCAAGGCATTGGCCGTCACGGTCTGGGCCAGGCCCGGGTCCCAGTCGCCATTGACCTCGGCGACCACGGTGATACCCGTATTCGCGGCCCAGACCTCGGCGGCACCTTCGCGGCGCTGAGCATCGACTCCGGTGCCGGCGACACCGTTGATCATCAGGACGTTGCCCTGGCCGCCGAGCTGGTCGACCAGGAACTGGGCCCAGAGGCGGCCCATCTCGACCTGGTCCTCGTTGATGGTGACGGTGTCCTCGACATCGACGATGTTGTCGAAGGAGACGATCACGATGCCGTCCTGGCGGGCTCGTTGGACGACGGTGTTGAGGCCGGTCTGGTCGGCGGCGTTGATGATGATCGCCTGGGCCCCGTTCGAGATCATGTTCTCGATCGCGGTGATCTGGGCGTTGACATCGTTGCCGGCCGAATTGACCTGGAAGTCGCTGACGAACGGGGCGATGTCCGGCGTGGCGACGAAGGCTTCGGCCATGTTGATCATCTGGGTCCGCCAGACGTTCCCGATGTAGGAGTTGGAGAGGGCGATGTTGAAGGGGCCCTCGCCGACCGCGTCGTACTTGACCATCGAGGTGTCGCCGAACGGTTGGTAGCACTGTGCGGCGTCGAAGCCCGCCGCCGGGGACGCGGCCGGCGAAGCGTCCTGCGCCCGCGCGGCGGTGATCCCGCGTGACGCGCCCAGAACGCCCAGGGCGGCGGTGCCGCCGAGGAGCGAGCGCCCCACGAATGTCCGGCGACCGGTCCGTCGTCGCATCAACTCATCCATCGAACCACGTCCTCCTTGATATTCGGTGTCCCACCAACGGAAAAGGCTTGCGCCAGTGAAGCCGGCGACCTGCCGCCAACGGTGAATAGCGCTCAGCGAAGCCGCGAGATGCTAGCAGTTGGGTGGCATACCGTCAAACAGATCGTGGTCATCACGGTATCACGCCCGTCTGCGTGAGCGAGGGAGAGTGGGCAGGTGGAATTCCCACGTTCACATAGTTGATCGGCGTGAAGCGCCTTGCCGGGTTCGCACCGGTCAGCAGAGAATCGGACCAGTTCGACCCATCTGCCGCGCCGACCGCTCGCCATTGCTCAGCCGCCACCTGGCACTGCCGGTCCCGGGATGCCGGGGACGGACGCGCCGGACGACGACGCCAGCGATGCGACGAGTGTCCCGGCATCGGCCAGGTCGGCGCAGTTCCAGATGAGGTCGATCAGTTCCTCCACCCGCGCCGCTGTGAGACTCTCGCCGGCGACCCAGCGGAACTTCGCGATCAGCTCCTCGTCGGTGGGGGGAGTCGCGGCGTCCCAGGGCGCGGCCGTCTCGCCCGAGTCGAGGATCTTCCCGGCGGCCGTCTCGATCCGCACCCGGGCGATGCGCTCGGCGGGGAACCGGGCGCTCAGGGCAGGGTCATCGACCAGTTCGATCTGGTCGGAGAACCGCAGCACATCGGGATCCCCCAACCCCGCGCCGCTGAGTTGGGCCAGGCCGAGTTGCCCGTGCACCAGCGCGGCCGCGACGGGGAACGGCAAGCTGTACTGCGCCTCTTCGGTCGTGGTCGGCCGCCGGGAGGCCAGGCGCGTCGCCTGGTGAAACGTGAGCACCTGGATCCGAGAGATCGCACCCAGAGGGAGCGCGTGGT
>JACCVE010000624.1 GCA_013698285.1 Chloroflexia bacterium
TGGTCCGCCTGCTCCCCCCGACGGAACTTCCCCTCTGGCGCTGGGTCGAAGCGTCGGCGGCCGTCCACGCCCTGGACGCCAGCGGACTGCGGCCGGAAGTCCGCGGCGAGTGGGAGCGGGCGCTGCTGTCCTTGGAGAGCGGGGGCACCCCACCGTTCCTCCAGACCCTGCTCGGCTTCCTGCCGGGAACCACCAGCCTGCTGGAACACCTGCCGGCATCGACCCTGGTGATCCTCGACGAGCCGGGAACCATCGCCTTCGCCGCCCACCAGACGGCCGCCCGGGCCGCCGAACACCTCGCCTCCGCCATCCAGAACGGAGAATTGCCCCGGGACATCCCGTACCCCGGCGTGGGTTGGGACACGCTGCGCGATCGGCTCGGAGCCCATCAACGGCTTACCGTCGGCGAGGCCGCGACTGGGCCGGACGACACCATGCTCTCGTCAGACGTGCCCGGCGCGGCGCCCCTTTGGGAGGCCGCACCCCACTTCGCCGGGCGGTTGGCGGATGTCACCGCCGAGGTGGCGTCGCGCCTGGCGGATGGCTGGCGCGTCGTCGTCGCCACCGACCACGTCGACCGGCTGGCCGAGGTCTTCGAATCGCACGGCGTCTACCCCAGGCGGGTCAAGAACGCTTCCCGCGAGATCCCGCCACTCGCACCCGGATCACTCGATATCCAGCCGGCGGGACTCGACGCGGGCTGGTCCCTGCCCGCGGCTCGCGTCCTGGTCCTGTCGGACTATGAGGTCCTCGGTTTTCGGAAGCAGGTCCGCCGCGGCGCGTCCCGGGAGGCGGTCGCGGCGAACGCCCTGGTTCGCTCGCTGGTACCCGGCGAGTACGTCGTCCACGTCGACCACGGAGTGGCGTTCTTCCGGGGTCTGGTCCGGCTGGAACAGGGCGGGGTCGAGCGAGAGTACCTGCTGCTCGAATACGCCAAGGGCGAGAAGCTCTACGTCCCGGTCGACCAAGGGGACCGCGTCACCCGCTACGGCGGCGGGCTGGAACCCAACGTGACCCGCCTCGGCTCCGGGGAATGGGTCCGGGTCAAGGGGCGCGTCCGGCGCGCGATCCGCGAGATGGCCTTCGAGCTGATCCAGCTCTACGCCGCCCGCGAGACCGGGACGAAACCGCCCTTCCCACCGGATGCCGCCTGGGACCTCGAACTGGCCGCGTCCTTTCCCTACGTCGAGACGCCGGACCAGCGACGGGCCATCGACGCCGTTCGCCACGACATGGAGTCGGACCGGCCGATGGACCGGCTGGTCTGCGGCGACGTCGGCTTCGGCAAGACCGAGGTCGCCCTGCGGGCCGCCTTCAAGGCCGTCAACGCCGGCCGCCAGGTCGCCATCCTCGTCCCCACCACCGTCCTGGCCCTGCAGCACTTCGCGACCTTCAGCAATCGGCTGGCGGCCTTCCCGGTCCGGGTCGAGATGCTGTCCCGCCTCCGGACCGCCCCGCAGCAGGCCGCGATCCTCGGCGGCCTGGCGGACGGGACGGTCGACATCGTGATCGGCACCCATCGCCTGGTCCAGCGCGATGTGGCGTTCAAGGGACTCGGCCTGGTCGTCGTGGACGAGGAGCAACGGTTCGGCGTCCGCCAGAAGGAGTTCCTGAAGCGGCTCCGCACCGAGGTCGATGTCCTGACGATGACCGCGACCCCGATTCCCCGCACACTGCACATGGCCCTGGCCGGCATCCGCGACATCAGCGTCATCGACACCGCCCCCCGCGACCGCCTACCGATCAGGACCTTCGTCTCCCGCTACGACGACCGGACCATCCGCGAGGCGATCCTGCGCGAGATCGACCGGGGCGGACAGGTCTACGTCGTCCACAACCGGGTCCACGACATCGACCGGCTCGCGCAGCGGCTGCGGACGCTGGTACCCGAGGCCAGGTTCGGCGTCGGCCACGGCCAGATGGACGAGGCGGTTTTGGAGGAGGTCATCCTCCAATTCGTCCGTCACGATTTCGACGTCCTGGTCTCGACCACCATCATCGAGTCCGGCGTCGATATCCCGAATGTCAACACGATCGTGATCGACAACGCCGACACCCTCGGCCTGACCCAACTCTACCAACTGCGGGGACGGGTCGGCCGCGCCGCCAACCGGGCCTACGCCTACCTGCTGCACCGGCCCGAGAAGGTGCTCACCGCCGAGGCCCAGGAACGCCTGGAAGCGATCCAGGAAGCCACCGAACTGGGAGCCGGGCTCCACGTCGCCACCCGCGACCTGGAAATCCGGGGCGCGGGTAACATGCTCGGCGGCGAGCAGAGCGGCCACATCGAGGCGATCGGCTTCGAGCTGTACATGCGGCTGCTTCGCCAGGCCGTCGAGGAGATCGAGCTCGGCCACCCAACGGTGGAGCAGGGGCCGATCACGCTGGACCTCCCCCTGACTGCCCTGATCCCGGCGTCATACGTCGCCGATACCGAGCTGCGCCTGGCGACCTACCGGCGGATCGCCGCCGTCTCCTCCGACGCCGAGTTGCTGGCGATGCGAGGCGAGCTCGAGGACCGCTTCGGCGCCACGCCGGACGAGGTCCGCCGCCTCTTCGCCCTGATCACCCTCCGCCTGCGGTGCCAGCGCCTCGGGATCGACTCGATCGTCGAGCGGGAGCGGGAGATCGTGATCCGCCCCGTCGAGACGGCCGCCCTGGACGAGCGAGCCCTGCGTCACCGGTTCGGGCAGGCGGTCCGCGTGACGCCCCGGTCGATCAGGGTCCGCGTCACCGACCTCACCGAGCCGTGGGACCAGGCTCTCGACGCCCTGCTCACCGTCGTCGAGCGGGCCCACCGCTCAAACGAGGTCCTCGCCACGGTGGCCTGACGATGACCCGGAGGGACGGGCGGCACGGGTCACCTCCCCGGGTCGGACGTCGGGCCCGGGTCACGCCGGCGCTCTGTCAACTCTCCTTGACGTAGGCCACCGTCGCGCCATCCCCGCCCTGGTTCTGTTCCGCGAGGGCGTACTTCTCCACGACCGGATGGCGGTGCAGGTGTTGCCGGACCACCTCCCGCAGCGCCCCGGTCCCCTTTCCGTGGATGATCCGCACCCAGGGCAGTCCCGACCTGTAGGCGCTCTCCAGGTACGCGTCCAGCATGTCCGGCACCTCGTGGGCCCGTTGGCCCCGGATGTCGATCTCGATCGGGACCACCTCGGTCGCCTCGCGGGGCCGGATCGTTGCCTGGGCCCCCGGCCGGGGCGCCCGGCCGCGGCGTTCCAGCGCCGCCACCGGCTGCCGCATCTTGAGCGCGCCGAGTTGCAGGTCGGCCATCCCGTCCGACACCGCGACCACTTCCCCTTCGAGGTCGAGGCCCTGGACGAAGACCGTGTCGCCCGCCCGGATCGGCTTCGCGTCCCGGGGCGCCACAACCGTCCGGCGTTGCAGCTCGCGCCGGAACGCCCGCACCGTGTCCACGCTGGCGCTGACCTCGCGTCGCCGCCCCTCGACGTGCTCGCGAGTCGTGGCCACCGTCTCGCGGTCCCGCTCCAGGTGCCGCAGCGTCTCCCGCACCATCTCGAGTTCGGCCTCGGCCCCGGCCAGCGCTTCTTCCCGGGCCGTGCGGCGCTGCTGTTCCGCCTCACGGAGTTCGCGGGCCGCCCGCATCCGCAAGACCCTGGCGTCGGCCTCCACCTGCTCGGCCCGAACGATCGCCGCGGCCGCTTCCTCCCGCCGGGCCCGGATGTCCTCCAGCAGGGCGTCGGCCCGGGTGTCGTCCTCGCTCAGTAACCCCGACGCCGCCTCGACGATGTCTCCCGGCATCCCCAACCTGCGAGCGATCGCCAGGGCGTTGGATCGCCCGGGCACTCCCACCATCAAGCGATAGGTCGGCGCCAGGGAAGCGATGTCGAACTCGACACTGGCGTTCTCCACGCCCGGGGTGGCATAGGCGTAGGCCTTTACCTCCGAGTAGTGCGTGGTGGCGACCACCGTCGGGCCGCGTTCGAGGAGGCTGGAGATCAGCGCCCGGGCCAGTGCCGAACCCTCCTGGGGGTCGGTCCCGGCTCCGAGTTCGTCGAGCAGGACCAGGCTGTCGCGGTCCACCGCCGCCAGCATCCCGATCACCGTCCGCATGTGGGCCGAGAAGGTCGACAGGCTCTGCTCGATGCTCTGCTCGTCCCCGATGTCGGCGTACATCGTCGGGAAAACGCTGAGGACCGACCCATCAGCGGCCGGGATGAACATCCCGCACTGGGCCATCAGGCAGAGCAGGCCGATGGTCTTCAGGGCCACGGTCTTGCCGCCGGTATTGGGCCCGGTGATCAACAGGACCCGGTACTCGGACCCGATCTCGACCGTCGTCGGCACCACCGTCGCCGGGTCCAGCAGGGGGTGCCGGGCCTCGACCAGCGAGACCCGGTTGGTGGGGTGACCCCGGGTCGAGGCCGGTGACCCGCGCCAGATCGCCGGGCGCGTCGCTCGCAGGTCGAACGAGAGCAGGGCCTTGGCGATCAGCAGGTCGATCTCGGCCAGGGCAATGACGAGACCCTGGAATGCCTCGGCCTCGTCCGCCACCCTGCCACTCAGCACGAGCAGGATCCGGTCGATCTCGTGCTGTTCCGCGACCTGGTGCTCCCGCCACCGGTTGTTGAGTTCGACGACGTCGAACGGCTCGACGAAGATGGTCCGGCCCGACGCCGAGGTGTCATGGACCACGCCGGGGATCTGGCCCCGTGCATCGGACCGGACCGGGATCACGTACCGGCCATCGCGCATCGTGACGATCGCGTCCTGGAGCGCGGCCGCGAACCGGCCGCCCGAAATGAGGCCGTTCAGGCGATCCATCAACCGGTTCTGGGCGACCCGCACCTCTCGTCGCAACCGGCCCAACTCCGGGCTGGCCGTATCGAGCACGTCCCCCCGGGGGCCGATGCTGCGGTCCAGGTCCGCTTCCAAGGTGGTCATCTCGACGATGGTCTCGACCAGCGCCCACAGGCCGGGGAATCGCTCCTCGCCGTCGGGCAGGCGGAAGAACGCCCGGCGCAGGGTCCGGCTAGCGCGGAGCGTGTCACCGATCTCGAGAAAATCATTCGGTGCCAGCGTCGCCCCGCGGGCGGCCCGGCGGACCGCATCCCGGATGTCCCGGGCACCGCCGACCGATAACTCGGGGTGCAGCGTCTGGAGAGCGACCGCCTCGCCCGTCAGGCTCAGGGCGCGCTGGACCGTCCAGGTGTCCGTGGCGGGAACCAGGGCCCGGGCGAGTTCGGAGGCGACACTGTAGCGGCAGCGGTGCGACAGGCGGTCGAGGACCGCCGGGAGCTCCAACTTGGTGATGAGGCGGCTGTCCACGAGGAATCCATTCAGGCCATGTCTAGCCGACCCTCTCCAAGATCGGCGGCACCCCACCGGGGAACCACGGCGCGATCGCCTGGACGAAGAACGGGGCGAGACGGAGGAAGACGGGAACCAGGGCGGAGCCCCTGATGCCCCCGTCGAGCAAGTTCGCGGCGGGGCTCGACCCGGACGAGACGACCTGGTTCATCACCTGGAGGGTGATGGCCAGCAACATCGAGGTCACCGTGAGCGCCAATCCGGCGACCACGATCCCGAGCAGTGCCCCGCCGATATTATCAAGGATACGCAGGCGGCGTGGCAATCTCATACCACCCAACCACCGCGCCATCGCCACCGTAAACGCCACGGAAAACCCGAGGAAGAGCATGAAGAACACGACCAACTCACCGGTGACCCGGCCGATGCTGGGCATGACGTCGATCGCGGCGGTGGTCAGCGGCCGGTAGAACACCGCCGCCAGGATGGCACCGAAATAGACCGCGACGATGGCGGCGCTGAGCCGGGTGACCCCATTGAAGAAGCCCGCGCCGACCAAAGCCATAAAGGAGATCAGGATGACGATGTCGAAGAAGTTCGGCATGGTTTCCCCTGCCCCGATCGCCGTTTCCGTTGCGCCACACGCCGACCGGACGCCACCCGCGCCGCCGAGGGAGCGACCATGACCCGTTGACCCGAGCGCCGGATGCTCCCATCCTAATGAGATCCGCGCTCACCTCGCAATCCCCCATTTGCACTAACGACTCACTGCGCTCAGATCCTCC
>JACCVE010000003.1 GCA_013698285.1 Chloroflexia bacterium
ATCCAGGCGACCGGGTCGAGGTCGCCACCAGCCCTGCCACCGTGCGGACCGCGTGATGGGACCATCAACGGGAGAGAAACGTCGCTGATTGACACGCACCCCGCACCGCCCTACGATGCCGAGTAACCGAATCAGACGCGTGCGACCACGTTCCGGGGACATCCTGATGGGCGGCCGGACCTACCTCAAATCGATCATCGCCATTTCGCCGAACTCGGGCCGGCATGGGAGGAGTGTGCCCTGTTCATGACGGCTGCACCTGACTGACGACCGCGCCCACGCGGCAAGCACTCCCCTCCCCCCTTCGGCTTCGCCGGGGGGTTTTCGTTTGGGCGCCATCTCACCCGTCACCTCGGAGTACACCCATGTCGATCCTCATCCAGGTCGCCGATGTTGATTACGCCCACGGCGGCAACCAGATCTTCGAGAAGGTCTCCTTCGTCCTGAAGCGGGGCGAGCGCGCCGCCCTGATCGGCGAGAACGGCAGCGGCAAGAGCACCCTCTTCCGCCTGATGGCCCGCGAGATCGTGCCCGACGGCGGCGCGGTCACCCACCGGCGCGGCCTGACCATCGGTTTCCTCCACCAGACCTCGACCCTCGACCCCTCCCGCTCCGTCCGCGACACCGTCGCCGCGGCCGCGGCGGGCGCCGCCTCGCTCGGTGCCGAATTGGGGGAGATCGAGCGGCGACTGGCCGAACCGCTCGACGACGAGACCATGGCCGACCTGCTCGAACGCTACGCGGCCGTGCTGGGACGCCTGGACGCCGCCGGCGATGCCGATCCCGAAGCGGACCTGGACGAGGTGCTGGGCGGGCTGCGGTTCCCCGCCCACCGCTGGCAACAGCGCGTCGGCGAGCTGTCCGGCGGCGAGCGCAAGCTGGTCGATGTCGCCCGGTTCCTGCTCACCCAGCCGGATGTCCTCCTCCTGGACGAGCCGGACAACCACTTCGACGTCGAGGCGAAGGCCTGGCTGGAAGGGTGGCTCACCACCCGCTACGCGGGGGCGGTCTGCCTCATCTCCCACGACCGCTACCTGATCGACCGGGTCGCCAACGTCATCTTCGAGCTCGAGGACGGCACGATCCGCCAGTATCCCGGCAACTACTCGGCCCACCTCGCCCTGAAGCGGGCCCGCCTGGAGCGGGAGGCCGAGCTACGCGAGCTGCGGGAGCGGGAGTTCAAGAAGCTCAAGGCCAGCGCCGAGCAGCTCACGCAGTGGGCCCGGCAGAACCCGAAGTTCGCCACTCGGGCGGAGAACCAGCGCCGGAAGATGGCGGAAGAGCGCTCCCGGCTCGACGCCACGCCGAAGCCGGTCCTCGACCGCCGGACGATCCAGGTCGAGTTCGACACGGAGCGCGGCTCGACCGACGTGATCGTCGCCGACAGCGTCGCCAAGTCATTCGGCGACCGGGTCGTGTTCCGGCCGTTCGACCTGCTCCTCCGCCACGGCGAACGCGCCGGGCTGGTCGGCCCGAACGGTGCCGGCAAGACGACCTTCGTCCGGATGGTCCTCGGCCAGGAGCCGCCGACGTCCGGCACCGTCCGGCTTGGGCCGAGCGTCACCGCCGGCTACTATGCGCAACGACAGGAGACACTGGACCCGGACGCCACCCCGATGGAGTTGGTGCGGCGGACCAGGCCGCTGACCGAACAACAGGCGCTCTCGTTCCTGGTCGGGTTGCAGTTCGATCGCACCGGCGCCCTGAACCCAATCGGCGCCCTGAGCGGTGGGGAGCAAGCGCGGCTGCAGGTCGGGTTGCTCATCCTGAGCGGCGCCAACCTGCTGGTTCTCGACGAGCCGACGAACAACCTCGACATCGCATCGGTCCAAGCCCTCGAGCGGGCACTCCTGACGTTCCCCGGCGCGATCCTGGCGATCTCGCACGATCGCTATTTCCTCGACACGGTCTGCACGCGGATCATCGAGATGGATGACGGGGTCGTTCGCGATTTTCCCGCCGGATACGCCTACTACGTCGCCAACCGCGACAGGGGCACCCCCCTGACCCGAGACCTGCGGTACCAGATGGCCGCACCGGCCCCGCCCGAGAAGAAGCGCCAGCGGGCCAGGCGATGACGCGTCCGATCGCTCTACCTCGCCACGGTACCCTGCGTCGCCGCGACCCGCCCCTCGATTGGCCGAACACGTTTCGGGGGCTCGGTCGCCCGGACACGCCATCACCCACCGCTCCAGATCGCCCTCAACGCCCGGTAATCCAAGACGATGATCCCTTCAGCCCCCAGGATCTCGTGCGCCTCCCGGGAGACGAAGAACGCGTGATCAGCCTCCCGCACCGGCCAGCCAGCGTCGATCGCCCGTGCCCCGGCGTTGCCGAGACCGGGATGGACGGCCCACTCGCTCAATCCCTCCGGCAGCTCCCGCAGCATCCGGGCATAGTGGCTGGACTTCCCGACCGTCGGCACCCGAAAACTGTCCATCAGGTCGTGGTCGTCCGTGGGCAATCCGTGGCCCTGTAGTCGCTCGATCGAGGCTCGTTTGGAGACGCGCATCGCGAGACCAAACTCCCTCGCCAATCCCAGCGTCAGGTCGAAGATGTCGGCCCGGCCGCCGTCGTGCAGGCAATGCCAATCGAGGTGGGTCGGCGCCAGCCCGGCCGCGACCACTGCGTCGATCTGGGCCCGGAACTCGATCTCCACCTCGGCCAGATCAGCCCGGGCCAGCAGGTCCTCTCGTCGGTCGTTGCTGAAGAACGACCCGGTCTCGTCCACCAGCGATGGCACCCGGTCCCGGGGAGTGAGCGGTCCCCACCGGTGGGTCGCCAACTCGCAGATGACGGTCAGGTGCACGCCGAACGCGATCTCGGGGTGGTCCCCGAGCGTTCGCATCGCCTCCGTTGCTCCTGGGCACGGGACCATCAGCGTCGTCGATCGGACCACGCCGTCCGTCAGCGAGTGCAGGATCGCTTCGTTGATCGCCGGATACATGCCGAAGTCGTCCGCGTTGAGGATGAGGAGGCGCGCGTCTCGGGGATACCCGAGCAGGTCATTGGCGCGATGGTCCGGCATGGTACGCTCCCGTCTTGACGACGAAACTCCCGTGGTCCACGCGGGACCACGCCGGTACAGGGTACGTCGGATGCCGGGGCCACCGAACCGGGCATCGCCGGCCCGACTGCCCGCCCCCGTCGACCACGAGCCGTGGGTGGGCATGATCCCAGACGGCGGTCAGCACCCCCGGAGGATATCCAGAACGCTGCGTCGCCGACCGGCACGATACCGTACCGTCGCGACGACGCCGGAAGGTACGATGATGACTCTGACGGCCCGCTTCGACGACGCGCTCGTCCTCGCCCGGAACCTCCACGCCGACCAGGTTCGGAAGGGGACGGCCATCCCCTACGTCTCCCACCTGTTGGCCGTGTCGTCGATCGTTCTCGACCACGGCGGGACGGAGGACGAGGCCATTGCGGCCCTCCTCCACGACGCGGTCGAGGACCAGGGCGGAGACGCGGCCCGGACCGAGATCCGTCGCCGCTTCGGCGACGCCGTCGTCGACATCGTCGATGGCTGCACCGACGCCGAAGTCATCCCGAAGCCGCCCTGGCGGGCGCGCAAGGAAGCCTACGTCGGCCACATCGCCGGAGCGTCCCGCTCCGTCCGCCTGGTCTCGGCGGCGGATAAGCTCCACAACGCCCGCGCGATCCTGGCCGACTACCGGCAGTCGGGGGAATCGCTCTGGGGCCGGTTCAACGGGGGCCGGGCGGGGACGCTCTGGTACTATCGGGCGCTGGTGGGCGCGTTCAGCGCGGTAGACCGCACCCCGCTCGTGGAGGAACTTGACCGGACCGTGACCGCCCTCGAGCGACTGGTGGTGTCGGACGACGATGTTGCCCAGGGGCATGCGGTTCGATGACCCTCCAGCGGATCGAGCGAGCCCGAGCCCGAGCACCGACCGTCCAGCCAACGTCCCGATCGCACCCGCCGGGCACATGACCTCGACCTCGCTCCACCGCCAGCATGACCGCCGACGTGGCAGTACGCTGTCCGGGTCGCCATGATCCCGGCCGAGGTCCATCGACAACGCGCCCTCCCTCGACCACGACGGGGCCGGGGGCACGATCGCCGGAGGCACGATGACATTTCAGGCCTATCTCGACGCGATCTACCAGAAGTCCGGGAAGTCGGCGGCCGATTTCCGCGAACTGGCTGGCCAGCGGGGCTACCTCGATCCCGGCACCAAGGCGGGCGAGATCATCGCCTGGCTCAAGGCGGACTACGACCTCGGCCGGGGCCACGCCATGGCCCTCGTCGCCAGCTTCAAGGCCGCCGCCGAACCGGATGGCCGGGACCAGGACATCCGGCTGGCCAAGCTCTTCGCCGGCCCTAGAGCGCACTGGCGACCCGTCTTCGACCGCCTGATGGACGACGTGCGACGGTTCGGACCCGGCGTCGCCGCGGCGGCGACCGACTCCTACGTCAGCATCATGAAGGGAGAGAAGAAGTTCGCGGTCGTCGCCGTCACGGCCAGCCGGATGGACCTCGGCGTCAAGGTCGCGGACAGGGCCCCGACCGACCGGTTCGAACCGGCCGGCACGTGGAACACCATGGTCTCCCACCGGGCACGAATCGAGGACCCCGCCGAGATCGACGGGGAGATCATGGCCTGGCTCCGGGAGGCCCATGCCACGGCGTGACCGTCGATTGCGCTGGTCCACCGCATCCCCACACAGGGGCGACCCCGCGCGGCAGCTCGTGCGCAACCATCCCCACCGGATCCGACGCCCTCCCGCGCCCCAGGCATCGCCGGGCCGGCGGCACCGCTCCACGCGGGGTATTGACACGACTTTAAAGCGGGGTGATGATGCCGCGACGGTAGTTCGCCATACATCGATGGCGATCGACGAGAGGGGGGACGATGCGCATTGTCGCGTTCGATGAGCAGCGGATCGGGATCGTCGGAAACGACGAGACCGTCGTCGACATCACCGATGTCTTGCAGAAGTACGAGCCGCTCGGTCCCGAGGACCTGTTGCCCGACCTGATCACGCACTTCGACGAGCTGAAACCTGAATTGGAGCGGATGGCCGCCGCCGGCGGCGGCACGTCACTCGACGGCGTCCGACTCCATTCACCGCTCACCAGGCCGTCGAAGATCATCTGTCTGATGGGCAACTACCGGGAGGGCACGGATCGTCCGCTCCAGGTCCTCGACCTCTTCTTCAAGTCTCCCGAAGGGATCTCCGGTCCCGGGGACACGGTGGTGCTGCCGCCACACCAGGCGGACATCTTTCACCACGAAGCCGAGGTGGCGGTGGTCATCGGGCGAGAGGCGAAGGACCTCACCGCGGCCGAGGCCATGGACGCGGTCTTTGGCTACGTCGCCTTCAATGACGTGTCCGCCCGGGGGCTCGGTCGCTCCGGTATCAACAGCTTCCTCGGCAAATCCTTCGATACCTTCGCCGCGTTCGGCCCGTGGATCGTCACCAAAGACGAGATCCCCGATCCCCAAGCCTTGAGCATCACGGTGGACGTGAACGGTGAACGTCGCCAGGACTATTCCACGAGCGACATGGAGCGACCAGTCACCGAGCTGATGACCTACATCTCCTCGATGGCCACGCTCCATCCCGGGGACGTCATCTGCTGCGGCACCAACCACCAGGGACTCGGCTCGATGCAAGATGGTGATGCCGTCGTCACCACCGTCTCCGGCGTTGGCTCCTTCACCATCCACGTCCGCGACGAGCACCAGCGCGCCTGGCAGCGCGGGGTGGACCGCGAGACGGCCGAGCGAGTGAAGGCGTCGGCCCAGCACCCTGTCGCGGCGGCGAGTGGAGGGTCCGCGTCATGAAGCTCGTCCTGACCAGTGATGACCGGCTCGCGGTGCTCGAGGACGGCGGCATCGTCGACGTCTCGGAAGCGTTCGCCGACGTCCGCTATCGATCGGCCGCCGACCGGATGCCGCGCGTCCTTGCCGCATTGGTCGATCGTCGCCAGCGTGTCGAGGATCTCGCACGGCGCGGCCAATCCATGCCCGTGCCCGGTCTCCAGGCGCCGGTACCACGACCACCGAAGGTGATCGCCGCCTTCGGGAACTACCGGGAGGGCTCGGATCGCGAGCGCCAGACCCAGGATATGTTCCTGGAGAGTCCGGACTCCGTGATCGGGCCGGACGGCACCGTCGTGCTGCCGAACCACCAGGCGTCCATCTTCCATCACGAGGCCGAGCTGGCATTGGTGATCGGCCGCCGAGCGAAGGATCTCCCGGCCGACGACCGCGCACTGGACGCGCTGGCTGGCTACACCTGCGCGATTGATGTCTCGGCCCGGGGGTTGGGACGCGTCGGCCCCAGCCGCATCGGCAAGTCGTTCGATACGTTCACGCCACTGGGCCCGGCGATCGTAACCGTCGACGAGGTGCCCGATCCGCAAGATCTGCAGGTCACCCTGGCGGTGAACGGCGAGATGCGGCAGACCTACTCGACGGCCGACATGGAATATCGGGTCGTCGAGGTGCTCGCGTTCATCAGTTCCTACATGACCTTGGTTCCCGGTGACGTCATCCTGTGCGGCACCAATCACCAGGGCCTGGGCGCGGTGCAGGACGGCGACAGGGTCGAGATGACCATCGAGCGAGTGGGCACGCTGGCGGTCTCCGTCTCGGACCCACTCAAACGGGAGTGGCCCCGCGGTGTCGATCAGGAGACGGCCGCACGACAGCGTGCGGTCGGGACTTCGTAGGCAGGTGCCCGTCGTTCCGAACACATCATCCTCCGAGACGAGCAACGTCAATTCGTGGACTCACCGAAGTTGCTTTAGGCCAACGAGGTGCGAGGGGGTGAGTCTGGCAGCGAGTCCGGAGGCGGATATCCGGTAGAACGCACTGGCAACGAGTGAATACGGCAAAGGAGCGATCACATGAGCCAGCGACAGGACGATAAGCACCGAACGACCTCACCGGAGCAACCTGGTTCGGGACAGCGACTCAGCCGACGTGCGGTCGTGCGGGCGGGCGCGATCGGGGCGGCGGGCATCGCGGCGGCCGGGTCCATAGCGCCGGGTGGCGCCGCACCACGGATTCGAGACCAGACGGTACTCCGTTCGGCGGCGCGGCTGAGCCAGTCGGAGGAAGGGCAACGCGGTGGTCGGTTGCGCGTGGCGGCCACCGGGCAGCCCGCCGGCCTGGACATGCACCTGACGAATCAGCGGACGATCACCATGATCGGCTGGCAGATGTTCGAGGCGCTCTTCACCTTCGATGGCGACTATGCGACCGTCCCGATGCTGGCGCAGGGGCACGAGGTCAGCGCCGACGGGCTGACACACACGATCACCCTCCGGCAGGGCGTCCCGTTCCATAACGGGGCGGAGATGGTCGCCGCCGACGTGATCGCGTCGTTCAATCGCTGGGCCCCGGTCAGCAGCCTCGGGCTAGCGATCTCGCCCTCACTCGACGCGATCACCGAAGTCGACCCGTACACGGTCAGCATCGCGCTGACGAGCCCGCTCGTCGCCCTGCCCAGCATGCTGGCGCGCCAGGCCCAGGGCCTCTCGATCCATCCCAAATCCGTGATCGACGCGGCAGGGACCAACCCGTTGACCGACGAGCAATACATCGGCACGGGCCCCTACCAGTTCGTCGAGCGGCAGGCCGACCGGTTCACGCTCTTCCGCCGGTTTGACGGCTACGTGGGGGTCGACTCCGAACCGAGTGGCTACGCGGGCCGCAAGGCCGCCTATCTCGACGAGATCGAGTTCATCCCCGTGCCGGACGAGGCGGCCCGTGTCGCCGGGTTGCAGTCGGGCGAGTACCACTACCTGGAGGAGATCATCCCCGATCAGATCGAGGTCCTGGGGGACGACCCGGCGGTCACGATCGAGATCCTCC
>JACCVE010000006.1 GCA_013698285.1 Chloroflexia bacterium
GTCGCCGTCCCCGAGCAGGGATTCGACCTGCCATCCGACCCGAATCTCGGCCCCCAGGGCGCGGGCGGCGTCGGCGAAGGCCCAGACCAGGGCGAAGGGCCAGAGGTGGCCCCGGCCCGGCGCGAACTCCGCCCCCAGCACGGCCGGGCCGAGGGCGGGCATCATCGCCCGGGCCTCGTGGGCGTCGAGGAGGTGGACGTCGAGGCCGGCGTCCCGCTGCGCCGTGACCCCCTCGGCCAGGTGGGCCAGTTGCTCCGGCGTCGTGGCCAGGTCCATCGTGCCGGGCAGGCGGAGGGAGATGTCGGCGCCCAATTCGGCCTCGATCTGGCCCATCATCGCCAGGTTGGCCCCGGTGATGGCGGTGATCGCCCGGCCGGCGGCGGAATGCAGGCCAGAACCGGCCCCGGTCAGGCCACCGTTGCGGCCGGAGGCGCCGGAGGCGATCCCCCGCCGCTCCAGCAGCAGCACCCGCTTGCCGCGCCGCGCGAGCCGGTAGGCGGTCGAGCAGCCGACCACCCCACCCCCGACCACGATCGCGTCCCAGCCCGCCATCGCCGCTTCGCCTTTCTCATCCGCTCCCACCACCGCACTTTGGCACGCCATTCTACCGCGATGCCACACGCTCGCTCGCTGGGGGCCGTGTCATGCGATCATCTCCTGACACGCCATCCCGGGGCTCGGCACCGGGTCGTGGGATGGTCGCCGAATCCCCAAGGGGCGCTGCTCGCTGAGTCCTTCACATGGTAGGCTCGGTCCAGATTGGACGACGCGTTCGGCAATCGGGCGCGGCAAGCGGCGCCCCTACAGGGTGTGTTTCATCGTTCGATGCCTATCATCGACGATGCCTGACCAGGTGCCAAGCCGCGTTTGGCCGGCGAGGGCTTGCCCATGCAGAACCTGCTCGGACGCCTCAATGCCCGGTCGGACGCGGACCTGGAACGGATCGCCGCGTTCTGGCACGTTCCCCTGCCGGACGGCCCCCGTCACCGCCGGATCGGCCAGCTCTACCGCACCCTGACCGACCCCCGCTCCGCCCGGGACCTCTGGGAAACGCTCAGCGGGGCGGACCGGCCCCTGGTTCGCCTCCTGGCCCTGACCGACCCGCCCGGGTTGACCGTTGCCGAGATCGCCGACCGCCTCGGGCAGGAGGCCGGATCGGTCCGGGAGGTCGCGTCCGCCCTGTACCGAACTGGGGTGGTGGCGCGGCAGGGTGACGACGATCCGCTGCCGGACGGCGTCGCCCCGGTCCTGTTCCTCCCCCGCGAGCTGGCGCTGCTGTTTCGCCGCGTCTTCGACGAGATGGAGGCCGGCGACCTCAGCGGGACCCCGCTCCGGGCCCTGCTCGAACTGATCGACGATGCCGAACTGGAGGCCGCCGCCCGGACCTGGGGCTCTCGGGTCATCCCCGGCCTGCGGGGCCGCGACGACCTGATCGACCAGATCCTGCGCCAGGTCGCCGACCGCGACCGGCTCGCCAACGTCGTCGCCAAGCGCCGCCGCGAGTCTGAACAGGTCTGGGACCTGGTCCGGGAGCGGGCCCCGGACGGGCCGGTCTCCCTAGCCGAGGTGGCCGCCCGGGTCGGCCTGGATGGTCAGGGACTCCGGGCCCGGGTCCGGCTGCGCGAGACCCTGGCCGACCTGGAGGAGGCCCTCCTCGTCTGGCACACCTACCGGGGCGACGAGCGGGCCCTGTTCGTCCCGGCCGAACTGCGCCAGGCGGGGGGACCTGCCTCCGACCTGCCCCGCCTCTCGCCGGTCCTGACCGGGACGGTCCCATCCGGTCCCTGGCGACCGGCCGAGGCCCTGGCCTGGGACCTGCTGACCGTGGTCCGCGACCTGGCCCTGCCCGGCGCCCCCGTCATCGACGACCCGGACGACCTGCCCCGGCCCTGGTCGCGCGGCCTGAATCGCCGTCTCTGGCACCGGGGCGATGACCTGCCCCCGACGGGATACCTGCCGTTCTTGCTCGCGCTCGGCCGCGCCGCCGGGCTGCTGCGGGTCGAGACCGACGACCCGGACCACCCCTGGTCGGTGGCCTCCGGCCCGGCCCGCGCCTGGCGCGACCTATCGTTCCCGGACCAGATGGAGACCCTCCGCGCCCGCTGGCTGGCCCACCCCGACTGGGTCGAGGGGGCGGGCCGTGGCGACCTGGCGGTCTGGGGGGCCGACTGGCGCGGCTTCCGGCGCAAGTTGCTCGGCCACCTCGCGGCCCTGCCCCACCCCGGGGACATCGCCGCGACACACGCGCCCGGCGATACCGCGACGATGTCAACGACGGCACCCACGACTGGGGCCGTCACCGTCGCCGGCGCCCCGGGCGGGGCCGACATGTCTCGGGACGAGCGGAGATCCGGGGGCGATCCAGTCTCCGGGACCGCCACGGTCGTCCCCACGCCCCACGACCGAACCGGCACCGCCGGGACCTCGGAGGTCGATGCCACCGCTGACGATGGCGGCCCCTGGTACCCGCTCGATGACCTGGCGACCTGGGTCGCGGCCCGGGACGCCGACCTGCTCGGCCC
>JACCVE010000020.1 GCA_013698285.1 Chloroflexia bacterium
GGCCCGGGGCGATCGCCCCGGGCCCGTCCTCGTCCCCGCCGCGGTGCCCGTCAGCAGCGACTATGAGTTCTGGTGCAGGGTCTCCAAGAACTCACGGTTCGACTGCGTTTTGCCGAGGCGGCTCAGCACCAACTCGGTCCCCTCGGAACCGCCCAGCATCGAGACCATCCTGCGCATCGTCCAGACATTCCGCAGGTCGCTCTCGCTCAGGAGCAACTCCTCCCGCCTGGTGCCAGAGCGCTGGATGTCGATCGACGGGTAGATCCGTCGCTCGGCCAGTTTGCGATCCAGGTGCAACTCCATGTTGCCGGTACCCTTGAACTCCTCGTAGATCACGTCGTCCATCCGGGAGCCGGTGTCGATTAGGCAGGTCGCAACGATCGTCAGACTCCCTCCACCCTCGATGTTCCGGGCCGCGCCGAAGAACCGCTTTGGCGGGTAGAGCGCGACCGGGTCCATGCCGCCGGAGAGAGTGCGCCCGCTGGGCGGCACGGCGAGGTTGTAGGCTCGTGTCAGACGCGTGATCGAGTCGAGCAAGATGCAGACGTCATGGCCCGCCTCGACGAGTCGCTTCGCTCGCTCCAGTGCCATCTCGGCGACCTTGGTGTGATCCTCGACCGGCTCGTCGAACGTGGAAGAGATCACGTCGCCGTCGATCGAGCGCCGCATGTCCGTCACCTCTTCCGGCCGCTCTCCGATGAGGCAGACCATGAGGTGCATGTCGGGATTATTGGCGGAGACGCCATTGGCGATGGCCTTCAGCAACATCGTCTTGCCGGCCTTCGGCGGCGAGACGATCAGGCCACGCTGGCCGAGCCCGACTGGTGCGACCAGGTTCAGCATCCGGGTCGAGAGGACGCCGGGCGTCGTCTCCAGGTCGATCATCTCCAGCGGGAAGATCGGGGTCAACGTGTCGAAGGTCGGCCGCTTCCGCGCCACTTCCGGATCGACGACATTGACCGCCTCGACCCTGAGCAGTCTGAAGAACTTTTCGTTGTCCTTCGGTGGCCGAACCTGGCCCGACACCCGGTCGCCCGTCCGCAGCGCGAAGCGCCGGATCTGGGACTGAGACACATAGATGTCGTCCGGACTCGGCAAGAATCGCTGGCCACGCAAAAAACCGAACCCGTCCTCGATGATCTCGAGGACGCCGTCGCCGAAGACTTCCCCCTCGGCCTCCACCTGGGCCCGGAGGATCCGGATGGTCAGTTCCGGCCGTTTGACCCGGCTGACACCGGTCAATTCGAACGTGGTCGCGACCTCGCGCACCTCTTCGAGTGACTTCGCGTTCAGGTCGGCGACCGTCAGGTGCGGTTCACCGGTCGAGGACTTGACCGGCAGATAGGTGACGGGGTTCGGCGGGGTGATCGGCCGGGGAGTTTGACCGTTGCCGGCTTCTGGCCGGAACTGGTTGGGACCGTCCTGGCGCATGGGCCGGACCTGCTGCCCCTGGTCTCGCCGGTCAAATCGCTGGTCGCCGCGCCCCTGCGGGCGATCGTTCCGTTCGAACCGGTTCACCGGCGCCGGGCGTTCCTGGCGTTCGAACCGACCCCGGTCTTGGCGGGTGGGCGGACGCCCGTTACCCGGCTGGCGCGGGTCGTCGCGTTCCCGGCGCGGTGGGCGGGGAGCATCGATTCGTTCCGGCGGGACGCTCGATTCGGGGCCCGCCTCGCGCCGTCGACCTTCTCCGCCCTGCTGAGCTGAGCCCCGACCATTCGCCGGCACCCTGGCGTCGCCCGGGCGAACGACACCCCTCTCGCGAGCCCGCCCCTCGCCGCCGGGCATCGCCATCGGTCGTGGGAGGTCATCACGGGCGGCAGTGGACGCTGGACTGCCGTTCATGGGAAAAGGCATCGTGGGCACCGGCGGGTCGTCGGGCGGGGAACCCAAGCGTCGCACGGTGCTTTCCTGGACGGCGGTTGCCTCCGCCGCGACACGCTCCGTCCTCTCGGAAACGACTGGCCGGAGCTCGTCGCCCTCGTCACTCCCCGATCTCTGGTCGGAGGGTCCGATGACCGGGGTCTCTGCACGGGGCGCTAGGTCAACCACAGGACCACGGTCGCCAGAGAGCATGCCGGTCGAAACATCCACCGCTCGATCAGGGTTCGCATCCGGCTCTGCCAGCTGGTCAGCGACCACCACGTCAGCGATCGCCTTTGAGCGACGTTGCCGGGGCCGGGGCGGCGGCGCCTCGCGCTCTTCAGCACCGCTGGACGCGTCGTTCCCGCGGCCGTTCACCTCACCGGCCCGGCTCGACACGAGGGCGTCGGAACGCCCCGCATCCGGGCTGATGGTGGCCGCCCAGGGTGATGGTTCGACGACGACGGACTTCGCCCGCGTGGCGCGGGGTTTCGCGCTTCCGGTCGTCGACCGCTTGCGCGGTGCGCGGACCGGCTCGGTGCCCGGCACGTCGCCGGGAGCGGCCACCGTTTCGTCTGGGCGGGAGCCAACGTCCGTGAACGTCTCGTCAGCGGACAACCTTGTTCCTCCAGGGTTTTCGTTGCGTTCGGGCATCGGGGGGCATCATCCGCGTCGCGGCGTGGGCGACGCTCGGTCAGGCGCGACGTGGGCGGTCGCGTGGCATCTCACTGACGGGCGTACCCGCGCACCGGTAACCCGATCCGGACGGCCTCGGAGGCGTCCGGGGTGGCGATCGATCCGACGATCACGTCAGAGACGGATGTCCAGTCGAGAACGAAGTTTGGGGGCATGGCCCGGACGAGGTTGGGGTGGCAAAGTAGGCACGCTCGCATCGGGGAACACCGATAGCTTACCACTCTCCCCGCCAGCTCGTCAACGATCTGAGCCAGTGAACTCTCCTTTGGAAAGGTTCGTAATCCACCGTGTCACCCTGCCGTGACAGCTCGGTAAGCAGGTGGACCGGCATCAATCGAAGTCGTTGGGGGCGTACTGGCGAAGCTTTGCGAGTTGGTGAGTCGCGTCGATCTTGCGGACCGTGCCGGACTTGGACCGCATCACCAGCGACTGCGTGGTCGCCCCGTCGCCGAAATAATGGACCCCCCGCAACAACTCGCCGTCGGTGATGCCGGTGGCCGCGAAGAAGACGTCATTCGAACGGACGAGGTCATCCAGGTAGAGGACCCTCGAGATGTCGATCGACTTCTCGACGACCGCCACCCGTTCCTCATCGTTGCGGGGCCAGAGCCTACACTGCATGTCACCTCCGAGGCATTTGAGGGCGCACGCCGTCACGACCGCCTCTGGCGCCCCGCCGATGCCGACCATCATGTCGATCCCAGTGCCCGCTGTCGCGGCCATCACCGCGCCGGCCACGTCACCGTCGGTGATCATCTTGATCCGGGCCCCGGCAGCCCGCACGTCGTCGATCAATCGCTCGTGGCGGGGCCGGTCGAGGACGACCACGGTCAGGTCGCGGATTTCCCGCCGCTTGGCGGCCGCTACCCGGGCCAGGTTCTCCGCGATCGGCACGTCGATGTCGATGACCCCGGCCGCGTCGCCGCCGACGGCGATCTTGTCCATGTACATGATGTCCGGGGACGAAAACATGGTGTCCCGCTCCGCCACCGCGATCACCGTGAGCGAATTGGGCATCCCGTTCGCCAGCAACCGGGTGCCGTCCACGGGGTCGACGGCGATATCGACCCGGGGACCGGACGCACTCCCGACCCGCTCGCCGATGTAGAGCATCGGCGCCTCGTCCTTCTCACCCTCGCCGATGACCACGATGCCGTCCATCGCGATCGTCGCCAGGACCGACCGCATCGCGTCCACCGCCGCCTGATCGGCGGCTTCTTTGTCTTTGCGGCCCATGAATCGTCCGGCCTGCAGCGCGGCGGCCTCGGTCACCCTGACCAACTCCAACGCCAGATTTCGACCCATCGTGTCCCGTTGCGTCGCGCCCCGCCCCATCATGACTCCCGTATCTCTCGCTAACGTGTCGTGACATCACTCCCGCGAGGCTCGGGCCACCGGGGTGAACCCGTATCAGCGTCGCACGGCGGGAACGCCGTCGATCCACGCCGCCGCGTCGGCGGGCAGATCCCGGGAACTCCCGACGACCAACGTGCATTCTGGCAGTGATTCGACGAACGAGCGGCCATATCGCTTGGTCAGCACCCGACCATCCAACACGGCACAGACCCCACGATCCCCGGAGCTGCGGATCAAACGACCGAAGCCCTGCTTGAACTTGAGGACCGCCTGAGGTACCGCGTAGTCGAAGAACGGGTGACCGCCCTGGTCCTCGACCAGCTCGCCGCGGGCGGCGAAGATCGGGTCCGTCGGTACCGCGAACGGCAACTTGGTAATCACGAGCAAGCTCAGTGCCGCCCCGACGACGTCGACGCCCTCCCAGAAACTGGCGGTGCCCAAGAGGGCGACCCGCGACGAGTGCCGGAGGCGCTCGATCAGTTGGCGAGGGTTGCCGTCCAGCCTCTGGCCAAGGACGATGATGCCCGCGTCCTCCAGGGGTCGCTTGATGGCGTGATACGTCTGCTGCAGGGCCGCGTGGGACGTGAAGAGGACCAGGGCTCGGCCGCCCGTGGCGATCAAGGTGTCCACCAGGGCCCGTTGGAGGTGTGACGCGTGACGCGGGTGGTTCGGGTCGGGCATGTCGTCGGCCAGGAATAGCAGTGTCGAGCGGGCATAGTCGAACGGTGACGGCACCGCCACCTCCTTCGGCGCCTCGATCCCCAGCCGTTCGACCATGTAGTCGAACGACCCGTCGGTGGTGATCGTGGCCGAGGTCAGGATCGCGGTGTCGAGCCGGCTGAAGACCTGCTCCCGGAGGACACCATCGACCTGGAGGGGGGCGGCGTGGAGCGACGTTCGCTGGGCGACGGGGGAGCGCTCGACCCAGTAGACCATCTCCTGCGACGGCGACCCGACCGTGACCTGGAGCTTGACCATCAGGTCGGCGCCGTCGCGGATCGTCGCCAGCAGAGTGGACGAGACATCCTCGAACTGCTGCATCGCCGGGTCATCGATGGCGGTTCCCGGGTCCGGCTCGGCGGCCTCGACCGCGTCCAACAGCCACCGCAGGTCCGTCTCGATCGCCCGCCAGGCCGTGTCGATCGCGCCGCCCGCGTCCTCGATGTCGACCCAGGCCAAGGTTGAGCGGACATCTCCGGTGACCCGGACCGAGCGGCCGCCACGGGCGTCGCCCGCGTC
>JACCVE010000076.1 GCA_013698285.1 Chloroflexia bacterium
TGCCCGGGCCTCGTCCTTGTGGGTCTCGGTGAGGAGGAGGTGTTCGCCGGCCCGGGGATTGTCGAAGACGGAGAGCAGGGCGATGCGGCGCATGCCGAAGACCTCAGCCACGGCGAAGGTGGCGGCCGTCTCCATGTCCACGGCGACGTAGCCGTTCTGGTACCAGCGCTCGATGTCCTCCCGACCCTCGGCCAACAGGGCGGCGGTGGACCAAACTGGCCCGGCATGGGCCCGGATCGGGGTGGGGAGGACGGTCGTCTCGCGTATCTGGGCGACGAGGTCGGGGGTCGCGTCGATCCGATCGATGCCCGGCAGGTAGCAGGCCGAGGCGCCGTCTCCGCAGCCGGCGGCCGTGGCGATCACCAGGTCGCCCGCACCCATCCCGTCGGCCATCGCACCGCAGGTTCCGGTTTGGACCACCAGTGACGTGCCGAGGACGCCGAAGAGGTGGGTGATCTGGGAAGCCATCGGGCCGCCGTAGACCGAGGCATAGGCGACGCCGATGCCGCCCATGCGGCCGATGCAGACATCCTCGAACAGCGCGTTCGGAGATGTGACCTCGATGACATCGGTCAGCAAGGCGGAATGGGCCACATAGTGGTGTTTCAGATTTCTCGTCCCATACAGGACAAGCGCGGCTGGTACGCGTTCGGGTGGCAGCGCCAGGGCCGTCAGCCAATCTGCCCGGGTGAGGTCCTTGAGCATGCCGGCACTGGTCCGTTCTCTACGCTGGCGGGCCTGGGGCCGAATCCTGTCTGGACGCGATCGAGAGGGAGTGTAGGGGAGGTCATCGGGTCACGCCAGACGGGGGGATTCCCGATATCGCCCCTCACGCACGGATGACCGGGACGGGCGTGCCCCCGTCCCGGCCATCCAATGTGCCGTCATGATCGGACCCTGAGGTCCGCCCCGGTCCGGGGTCACGCCACCCGGATGTAGGCGGTGGAGGCCCAGCCGGAGGTGCCCTGGTAGGTGACGCTCCGGAAGCCGTTGCTGAACTGGTCGCCGAGGCGGATCTCGGCGCCCTCCGGGATCACGAGCAGGACGCGGGCCGAGAGGTTCGGCTGCTCCCGCAGGTTCAGCGCGGCGGTGGTCCGGCCGTAGCCCGCGACGGGCCCCGACGCCACCTGGAGATACTCGGCGAAGGCCCAGCCCGTGGTCGAGCCATAGGTTACCTGGAGGAACCCGTCGCGGGAGACGCCGGACCACCGTGCCGTGGCGCCCTCCGGCATCACCAGCAGGACGCTGGAAGAGGTGCTCGGCGCGCTCCGTAGGTTCAGGGAGGCCAGCACGGTCACCGGCGAGCCCGTCGGCGGCGGCGGGGGTGGAGGCGTGGTCGTCTCCGCCTTCAAGTACGCGTCGGCGACCCAACCGGCGCGCCGTTGGCCCTGCGAGGTCTCAGCCGGGAGCCAGGCGAACCGGTAGCCGCCGTCGGTCATGGCGGAGACCTCGAGCCGGGTGTCGGCATCCAGGACCATGATCACGTCGTGGAGTTGGGTCGGGCCGGTGCGGAAGTTGACGCGGACCGTCGTCAGGCGGACGCCGATCACCGGCCCGGGGTCGAAGCTGCCGCCGTTGGTCTCGGAGAGGTACTCGTCGAAGGCCCAGCCGAGGGTGCCCTGATAGGAGACGCGGCGGAACCCGGCCTGGATCGTCTCGCCACCGGTGACGTAGGCCCCGCTCGGCATCACCTTCAGCACCCGGGCCGAGGTCGAGGGCGACTCGCGCAGGTTGAGGTCGGTCGTGGTCCGGAAGGGGATCGCCATCTGGGCGGTGATGTCTCCCCCGTCCTGGGCGGAGGCGGTCTTCAGGATGGCCAGCGAGACGGCGGTCGCCCCGGCGGCGGCCAGGAACGAGCGCCGGCTCAGCGGGCGGCGGAATGCCGGGGCGTCGAGGGCCGGCATGGCGCCTGGTTCTCGCGTCGCCAGGCGGGTCATGGTCAGCATGGTCGAGGTGTCCAAGGGGATGCGCTCCTGGTGTGATTCGGGGGCCGTCGCCCGGGTCCGTGTCCCGGCGACCTCGGGTATCAGGATAGGGTCCGCCGGGGACGGGGCACATCCGTAGAACGGTCTAATCCACATGCTTAACCGCCCGGCCGGGAGATACCTATGCCCCCTCCTGCGGGCGGCGGCGAGTCAGATTCGCTGCCGTACAATGGGACGATTGACGATGGGTCCGCCTCGGGCGAGGAGGGAACGCATGGCGACCGCGACATCGAGCACCGTCGAGGACGTGATGGCCCTACCCGAGGGATCTGGCCGATGCGATCTCATCGCGGGAGAGGTGCACGAGATGGCCCCGGCAGGCGGAGAACATAGTCTGATCGCGGGGACATTCGCGTGGGTGATCGGAGCCTTTGCGTCCGAGCGGGGGTTAGGATCGATCCTCGTCGCCGAGCCCGGATTCATCCTGCGGCGGGACCCCGACACCATGCTCTCTCCCGATGTCGCGTACGTGGCCACCGATCGGATGCCCCCCGCCGACCAACGCGTCGGCCCCTGGCCAATGGCGCCCGATCTCGCCGTGGAGGTCATTTCCCCCTCGGAACGGAGCCGCCTAGTCGCGGCCAAGGTGACCGCCTATCTTGATGGTGGGTGCCGTCTGGTCTGGATCGTCGAGCCCCGGCGCCGGACCGTCACGGTGTGGACGCCCGACCGGATTTCCGGTGTGTATCGGGAGGGCGATGTCCTCGATGGCGGCGAGGTCCTGCCCGGGTTCACGATGACCGTGGCGGCCGTGTTCGCGACGATGGCTTGACCGGACCGTACGGGATGGGCGACGAGGCCAGAGGTTCAGCGGCCCGAGGGTGAGGAGGCCGTCCGATGACGACCGGGACATCGAGCACTGTCGAGGACGTGATGGTCCTGCGGCCCAGGCCGTCCCGCGATGGCCTGCTCAATGGCCGAATTCGTCGCCGGCCCTATTCCGCATGGTCAACGGGATGGTCGCCGGTACCCTCTGTCGGCGCATCGGCACCGCCGTCGCCGCGGGCCGGATAGGGGCGACCCATGTCTCGTCCGGCTACGTCCTGCGGCGGGACCCCGACGCCCCGCTCGCGCCAAGGGTCTCCGTCGTCGCGGGGCCTCGCCCACCGGCCGAGGAGCGCGGGATGGGTTCCTGGCCTGGGCGCCCGACCTCGCGATCGACCTCGTCGCCCCCACCGGCGACCCCGGATACGTGCGAGCAAAGGTAACCGCGTCCCGCGACGCCGGGTGTCGCCTGGTCTGGGTCGTCGATCAGGGGAAGGAGACCGTAACGGTCTGGACGCCGGACCGGCGCTCCCGCGTCTGCCGGGACGATGATGTGGTGGACGGCGGCGATGTCCTGCCGGGATACACGGTCGCCGTGAGCGAGGTCTTTGGATCGACGTGGTGACGAGGGCGGGAGCGAGACCGGTCCCGGAGGCGTCGCTGTCGATACACGGAGAGCCGAGCGGGGAACCGAGGTGGTGGACCGATGGCGACTGTCGCGTTGACGACCGTGGACGATATGACCACCTTGCCCGAGGGGCCGGAGCGATACGACCTGATCGAGGGGGAACTGTTCCGGATGTCCCCAGCCGCGGACCGACACGGCGAGATTTCGATGACGATCGGGTATCACCTGACAGATTTCGTCGTCCCCAATGGCCTTGGATCGGTCTGGGCTTCTGAGGCCGGGTTCATCCTGCGCCGGGAACCGGACACGCTGTTGGCACCGGATGTCTCGTTCGTCGCGACCGGGCGACGGCCCCCAGTCGACCAGCGCGTCGGGTTCGTGAA
>JACCVE010000081.1 GCA_013698285.1 Chloroflexia bacterium
GGCCCGGGCCGGGCGGCGTCGCCCGAAGTCATGGACCCGCGATACCGCGTGCGGTGATCGGCCCCACCGCGCGGACGAACCGGTGCCGTGCCGAACCGGCGCCGACTTGATCGATGAGGAATGAGGCAGCGATGAGCGTCACGTCCAACCCGTCCCGGAAGCCAGGCCCGCGCGACAACGACCGCCGGCGCGGTAAGGGTGTCAACCCCGCCACCCGGCGCGCGATGGAGATCCGCCGGGCCGAGACGGTCGCCCGCTCCGCCCCCATCTCGGCCGGTGCGCAACGAACCGTGGCCGCCCCCCGCATTGCCCGCCGTGATTCGGTCGCCCGGGCCAGCCGGGGTCCTGCCGCCCTACCCCGGGGCATCGAGATGCTCTACATCCGTCACGACCTGCGCCGGATGATCTTCACCGCGGCAGGGTTGCTGGTCGTGATGCTGGTCGTGCTGGTCGTCCTGGCCGCCATCTAGAGCGCGTGATGGACTGATGGCCGCGCGGATGAGAGGGCGATGGGGCCATGAGCTACGTGAGGGCCACGGTCTCTAGCCAGCCACCGTCGCGACCACTGGTTCGTCGTCCGTCGCGAGGCGACGCAACCTCGTCGCCCAGACCGAGGGGCGCCCCACGACCCAGCGCTGGGGCACGATCACGACGCCTCGCTCGGTCGCCGGCGGGTTCACGTGCTCCGAACCGCGGGCCGTCCCGTCCGGTCGTCGGTGCACGAACGGCTACCCTGAATCGGTGTCATGGCTCGCGTGCGGACATCGTCGTGGTCGCCGCGAGTGGCCACACGCTCCGCTCGCCCCGATCGCCCCACACGGGATAACGACGGCGTCGCCTCGCCGGTAGAAACGCCGGAGCGGTGACATCAGTCACCCAAGCGTGGGTCGAACGCGTCGCGGATCCCGTTGCCGACGAGGTAGAGCGCGAGCGAGGTCAGATAGATCATCGCGCCCGGGATGATGACCTTGGCAGGATAGGCCCGGAGGAACTGGGTCGCCTCGCCCAGCATGTTGCCCCAGGAGGGGGTCGGTACCTGGACACCGACGCCGAGGTAGCTGAGCGCGGCCTCGTCCACGATCAGCACCGGGATCGCGATCGCCGCGTAGATGACGATCAGGGGCATGATGTTCGGCAGGAGGTGACGGGTCAGGATTCGCCACGCCGGTGCGCCGACGACGCGAGCCGCCTCGATGTACTCTCGCCGGCGCAGGGAGAGCACCTCGCCCCGGATGATCCGGGCGATTCCTGGCCACGAAACTCCGGCGAGGACAAACGCCAAACCAACCGGGCCCGGACGGTAGAGGGTCGTGATCAGGATCAGCAACGCCAGTCCCGGGATAGCGAGCAACACGTCCACCAGGCGCATCAGCAAGGAATCGACCCAGCCGCCGAAGTACCCCGACACGAGCCCGACCCCGCCACCCAAGACGAGGGTGGCGAAGGTCGACAGGAAGGCGATCATCAGGGAGACGCGGCCACCGTAGGCGAGCCGCGTCAGGATGTCCCGACCGTTCCCGTCGCTGCCGAGCACGTACCCGTTGGTCATCGTCGGGCTGAGCTTGTCCGCGAGGTGGTTCTCGCTGTAGGAGAACCCGGTCACGTATCTCGAGATGAGCCCCGCGCTGAGGACGAAAAGCCCGATCAGGGCGATGACCATCAGTGAACCGAGGGCAAGGTGGTTCTTGCGAAACCGGTTCCACGACCGTCGGTAAAAGCCCGGTGTCTTGCGAAGCTGGGCGCGTTCGAGCGCGCCGAGACCCGGTTCCCGCCCCCGGGCCCGTTCCCCAGAGCCGGGTCGCAGGTCGACGGTCGCCTGGTTCGATCGACCTGCCTGCTCCATCGCCGTCACCGCTCCTGGTTGATCATGACCGTCTCGCCCGCGGCCTCGTCGAGGTCAGTCGAAGCGCACGCGGGGATCGAGGATGCCGTACATCACGTCGGCAATGAGGTTGCTGACCATGGTGAGCGCCGCGAACAGGAGCGTCGTCCCCATCACCATCGTATAGTCGCGTCGCCCGACCGCCTCGATGGTCAGCCGGCCCATCCCGGGCCAGGCGAAGATGTTTTCGATGATCAGGGCTCCCCCGAAGAGCCCCGGCAGTGATAGGCCGACCAGCGTCACCAGCGGCAGGAACGCGTTGCGGGCGGCATGCCGAAAGATGACGGACCGGTGGGCCAGCCCCTTGGACCGTGCCGTCCGCACGAAGTCCTGCCCCAGCGTCTCCAGCATCTGCGACCGGATATAGGCCGACCAGCCCCCGATCTGGATCAGGGCCAACGACAGGGTGGGAAGGACCAGATGCTGCGCCCGGTCGACGAACCCGCCGCCGTCCCGTGGCGACGTCATGCCGCCGACGGGCAGTGAGGGCAGTCCCCACTCCCGAAACTTCAGCGCGAAGAGGATCACCAACAGCAGCGCGAGGTAGAACGTCGGCATGGCATACATCACGACCGCCGCCAGGCTAGCGGAGTGGTCGAACCAAGTTCGGTACCGGTCCGCGGCATAGATGCCGAGCGGCACGGCCACCAGCAGCGCGAGCGCGAGTGACGAGATCGTCAGGAGCAGGGTGTTCGGCAGCACATCCAAGATGCGACCGGCGACCGGCACCTCGTTGTGCATCGACACCCCGAGGTCACCGCGCGCCAGCTCGCCGAGCCACTCGACGTACCGCTCCGGCCAGGGCCGGTCGAGCCCGAGCTGGCGCTCGAGCCGGGCCGCGTCCTCGGGCCGGAACTTGGGATTGGCGCGAAGCTGGGTGACGGGGCTCCCGGGGATCAGGTTGATGATCGCGAAGGTCAGAAACGTCACCCCGAGGAGCAGCGGGAGCATCAGCAGCAGGCGTCGCACGACATACGCGATCATCGGTCAACCACCCACCCACGAGACCGGCCAACGCGGGCCGGGGGGCGAGGGCACGATGCCCTCGCCCCCTGGCGGGACGACTACTCTTGGATCCAGATGTAGATCAGCTCGGTGCCCCACGGACCCGGAGTGTAGTTCTGCAGCCGGTCGTTGTAGGCGACGATCGCCTGGCTGAAGTGGGTGACCATGATCGGCACGTCCTCGTTGACGATATTGGACGCCTCGATCAGCAACTGCGCCCGCCGCTCCTCGTCGAACTCGCGACGCGCCTGGTTGTGGATCTCGTCGAGCCCCGGGTTGCAGTACCGCATGTCGTTGAAGCCGACCTGGTACTGGTCGCAGCCGAACATCGCATCCTGGATGAAGCTGGCGTCCCAGCTGAACCCATACTGCGCGACCGCGAAGGTCGGGGTGGTGGTGGTCGCCTCGATCAGCGCCGGGAACTCCAGGGCCCGCGGCGTCATCTCGACCCCGACCTGCCGCCAGGCATCCTGAATGTAGGCCACGAGCTGGTCCGAGGTCGGAGACCCGGACGGGTAGAGGTACTCGAAGGCCATCTCCTGGCCCTCCCGGTCGACCGTGCCGTCACCGTTCGTGTCGGCCCAGCCCGCCTCGGTCAGCAGTTGCCGCGCCCGCTCCTGGTCGAAGGTGTATTGGGTCGTGATCTGGTCCGGGGAATAGGCGTAGGAGATGACCGGCTGGGTGCCCTGGGCCACCTCACCATAGCCGAGCAGGATGTCGTTGACGATCGCCTCGCGATCCATCGCGTAGAAGAGCGCCTGGCGCACCCGCGCGTCCTGGAACAACGTGGTCACCGCAGGGTCAAGGTTGTATTCAATGTAGGTGAATCCCTGGGTCGGGTAGTCGGTAACGACGATGCCTTCGGTCCCCTCGATGGCCGAGACATCGGCCGGCTCAAGCTCCGCGGTGTCGAGTTCGTCATTCAGCAGGGCGTTGACCACCTGCTGCTGATCCGGCCAGATCCGGAGACTGTAGGCGTCGATGTACGGCACCTTGCCGTAGAAGTCGTCGTTGCGGGCTAGGGTCACGCTCTCGCCCTGCCGCCACTCTTGGAACCTGAACGGCCCACTGCCGATCACCATCGACGTATCCTGCCCGGTGCTGCCCGGGTGGGTCTTCCACTGGTCGAACGGGACGCTCCCCCAGATGTGCTTCGGCACGATGTAGATGGCGAAGATGTCGTAGAGGAAGCTGGCCAGTGGTTCGGTGGCGACGAGTTCGACCGTGTCGGCGTCGACCGCCCGGTAGGAGGCCACGGCATTATTGAAGGTGCCGGTGTACGTGCTGCCCGTCGCCTCGTCGGCGAGGGCGTCCATGCTGAAGACCACGTCCTCGGCGGTGACATCGACGCCGTCGTGGAACCTGGCGTCCTGGTTCAGGCGGAAGGTGTAGGTGACGCGGTCCGGCGCGATCTCCCAGCTATCCGCGAGGCCGAGCGGCGCCGGCTGCCCGGTCCGGGGATCGCCCCCGATCAGCGAGTCGTAGATGAATCCCATGACAGTGGATGTCTGCACCTCTTCAGAGAGCAGCGGGTTGAGCGTTTGGATATCGGACGTCCCAGCGTCGATGAAGGTCCCGCCCTGCTGCGCCGCCTCGGTGTAGCCGAGATCGGCATCGATCTCCGCTCGGAGCTGGTCACGCGTCGGCGACTGGATCGTCTCCCCAAGCGCGACCGGCGACCCGGCGGGGGACGCGACGGGCGATGCTCCCGGGGTGGCGTCTTGGGCCAACGCAGCCGCGGCCGGTGCCAACAGCATTGCCAAAAGCAACGCCGTTAGCCAGCCGAACGATCGAAAACGGGCACCTCGCATCGTCTGATCCATTTCGTCCCCCCCGTGCTCGGGCACTACGACTCGACGGCGGCGCGTCCGTGCGCCGGGGCGCGGAGTATACCGTGTGACCAATCGTTTCGCGAGAGCCGCCAAAGCCGTCGCACCGGCTGCGTGGTCTCTCCTGGGGCGACCCCACCTCTCACCCACGCTGGGCCAGCGTGCGGTGAGTGCCCAACGGCGGTCGGGCTGCCGGGGCCCACGTCGGGCTCCCGTTGCCGCCACGATGATGGGTCGTCGAGCGCTCGTCCGCCCGTACCGCTCGTTTCCTGCCGGGGCATGACCACAAGCCCCAGCGTCGATCGCCCCGGCCGCGACGCCGGAGGTCCGACCGCTCCGGTCAACCGCGATGGGACAGGCGCCGGCGAGCTAGTACGTCGGGTTCGGCAGGCTCCCGCCGGTGCTCGGCTCGCCGAGGGACTCCCGCTCTTCCGGCGTCTGACCGTCGTCGCTTCCCAGGGAGTCACCGGCCGCGTCGTCGCTGCCGGCCGTCGCCGTACCCACGGCGTCGGTTTCGGTCTCATGGCCGACGGCCGCCGCCTGTTCGACGTCACTGGCCCGTCCCTCGTCCGCCACCTCCGCGACGCTGACGGCGGCGTCCGGGTCCGGCACACTGGCCGTGGCGGCGATGTCACCGGGCTGCCCAGACATCGTGCCCGTGGTGATCACCGCGTCCTCCGCCATGGCCGTGATGCGTTCATCCTCCGAGACGGTCGAGGTCCCGTCCTCTGACCCGGGGAGGACACCGGTCGCGTCCGAGACTCCGCCCGGTGCCTCAGCGTCGCCCACCGGGGCCTCCCAGCCGTTGACGGTCGCCCCGCGTCCGCCGGTGGCCAGTTCGATCAACCGGTCCCCCAGCCGCTGCTCGAAGAGGTTATTGCGCATCACGCGCTGGAAGTACTCGCCAGCGTAGATCTCACGCAGGCGTTCGGGTTCGGCGGCGCCCTCGGAGAGGCGGTCGATCTCGGCCGCGATATCGGCGTCGGAGATCACGATATGCTCGCGTTCGGCGACCGCCCGGATCACCAGCGACGACCTGAGCCGCCGGGCCGAATCGGGCCGCATCTCCGCCCGCATCTCCTCCAAGGACTGCCCGTTCGATCGAAGATACGTCTCCAGGGGGACCTGCTCCTGGGACAGGCGCATCCGTAACCGGTTCACGTCTTCGTCCAGGCTCTCCTCGATCATCGTCGCCGGCGGATCGACGGTCGCCACCCCGGTGATCGCCTCGGTGACCTCGTTGACGACCAAGGTGCGCAACTCGCGCGTCTTGGCCTGGTGCAGGTCATCACGGACCTGGCGACGCAGGTCGTCGACCGACTCCGCGTCGCCGACCTCCTTCGCGAAGTCGTCGTCCAGGGCCAGCGGCTCGCGCTCCTTGAGCGCTTGGAGCGTGACGACGTAGGTCAACGTCTTGCCGCGGACCAATTCGTCGACCGACTCATCGTCGTCCTCGAAGACGATGTCGAAGGTCCGCTCCTCACCGGTGTGCATCTCCCGGACCTGCTCGAGCAAGCCTTCGAAGAGGTTGCTCTCGCCGAGGACGAAGGTCGCGCCCTCCACCGGGGCCTGGAACGGCTCGCCCGCGTCGGTCACGGCGATGTCGAGGGTGACCTGGTCGCCGTCGCGGGGCGAACGCGGCTCGGCCGGATCGGCCCAGGGGCTCCGGGTCAGGCGAAGCCGGTCGATGACGGTATCGACCTCGGCCCCATCGATCGCGGCGTCGCGGGGCTCGACCCGTACGCCGGTGTAGTCACCGAGGTCGACCTCGGGGTAGACCGGCACGGTGACCGTGAACCCGACCGGCTCGATCGCCGTGATCTCCACCTCGGGCTGCGCGACCGGAATCAGCGATTCTTGGGTCAGGGCCTGCCGGTACAGCGCGTCGATGACCTCTTTGTGCGCCTCTTCGACGAAGAGACCTCGCCCGTAGTACCGCTCGATCATCACCCTGGGCGCCTTACCCTTCCGGAAACCCGGAACGGTGATGCCCTTGCCGACCGACCGGTAGGCACGGTCTAGGGCCGTGTTGAACTCGGTGTCATCGGCGACGATGTCGAGCCGGACTTGGCTCTCCGGCAAGCGCTCCACGGTTAGTTTCACGACCACTCGTCCTTGGCTAAGCCGTTCATCTCACCAGAGCGACGGCCACGGCGAACGCGCGAGGGCCGCTCGACGCCGCCGGTGCTGGGCGAGATCGAACGGCCCTCGAAATACTCATCCCTGGCGCCCGAGTATAGCAGAGGAAGTCCAAGGCCACGTGCCGGGAGCGGTCTCGTGACCCGGCCCGCGGTGACATCTGACGCCGCCGACGCCGCCGCGACGCATCCCGGCGCACCGTACCCGAGCGGCCCCGGCGCCCCAGAATGGATATGCGCGCCCCGTCCGACGCGCGAGCGCTGACGGTTTCTTCCAGCCCGGCATCGACCGAATCCGGCATGCCTCCGTATCACCGGCGGCCCTGTCCCGGTGCGAGCGATGATCCGCCGCCATATCCAGTCGCGCCATACCGTGACATACGGACACATCGTACGTACATATTGTCATCGGGATGTCGTGGGTGATAAGGTGGCCCCATCGCCCCGTCATGAAAGACCAACGTGTCCGTACGTCGCGGTCGAGAGACCGTGCCAGCTAGGCCGCCGACCATGGCTGTTGGGTTGCCAAGCGGGTGTCAACGTGCGGCGGACGCCCGCGGTCGGTGCAGCGACCATGGGCGTCTCTCACCGGCGAGCGGGCCGCGCGTGACCACGGTGGGCTTCTCGGCGGCGATCCGGGCTCGGCTGACAGGGGAGAGGGAAACTACGTGTCTCACGTCACACGGAACGAGCCCCGATCGCGGGGCCGGTCGGCACGCCAGGACCGCGTGATCCGGACCACGCTGGCACTGGTGATGGTCACCATGCTCCTCTCACCACTGTCGACGGGGCGGGTGGCGGGCCAAGCGTCCGGTGGCCAGACCGGCGAGATCACCGGTACCGACGGTGTGCTCTTGCGGGCCGAACCCGCCTTCGACGCCGCCGTGGTGACGTCCTTGTCTCCGGGCACGGTCGTCGCCCTCCGGATCGACACCGTCGACACTCGCCTGGACCCCGACGGGGCGACGCGCTGGTGGCCGGTCGGGGTCGGCGGCGACGAAGGTTGGGTGGCGGGGTACTACCTCCAGACAGACGTCTCCGATCCTGCCCTCGCCGGTGACCCGGGCGCGGCCAGAACCGGCAACGAGGTGCCTGACACCTCGGCCGGCGACCCACAGGCGCCATCGTCAACGACCATCGACGATTCAGCGGCCAACGACCTGCCAGCGGGCACCACCGCCCGCGTCTCCGACCCGGACGGGGTGAATCTGAGGGCGGAGCCGAGTACCGACGCCGAGGTCCTCGACACCCTCGCTCCGGACACGGTCGTCGAACTGCGCACCGACCAGGCCGACACCGTCATCGACGGCGACCTGCGCTGGTGGCCGGTCCGCATCTATGGGCAAGACGGCTGGATCGCGGGCAGTTTCCTGGGCTCCTCCGGCGACACCTCCGGACCGGGCGACACGGACACGAACTCCGGCGACCAGCCACCGGCCAGCACCGCGACGGCCACATTCCGGGCCGGCCAGTACGTCGGGACGACCGCCGACGACGGTCTCAACATCCGGGCCGCGGCCGGACCGGACGGGGAGCGCGTCGGGTTCATCGAGTCCGGCGACGTGGTCCAGGTCATGGATGGGCCGATTCCCGGTGGGGACTCGGCCAACGGGTGGTACCTCATCACCACCGGCGAGGTCACCGGCTACGTCGATGGCGATCTGCTGTTGGCCGCATCCCAGCCCCCCGCTCCGGACCCGGTCGAAGACCGCCCGGCGCCCGAACGGCAGGCCGCGACCTTTGGCCGGGGCGATACTGTCCAGCCCATCGACGGCGACGGGATCAACCTGCGGGAGTCGGCATCGACCGCTTCGGCCGTGATCGAGACGCTTGACGCCGGAACGCGCCTCCGAATCGTCGGTGATGCCGCGTACGACGACGAGGGCATCGCCTGGTACGCGGTGACCTCTGGCGACCTGACCGGATTCGCCGCCGGCGAATTCCTCGTCACCACATCGACCGACCCTGCACCCGAGCCCGCCGCTCCTGCCCCCACCGCCGTCCCACCGCCCCCCACGGCCGGCGTGGCGACCGGGTCCTTCATGTTGCCTGTTCTCGGTTACACCTTCACCCAGGCCTACGGGTGTAGTCCCTTTGCCTTCGAGCCGTACGACGGCGGCCTCGGCTGCAACTTCCACAACGGCATCGACCTGGCGGCGAACGCCTATACGCCGATCCTGGCCAGCGACGGCGGGTCGGTGAAATACGCCGGGTGGTGTGACTGCGGGCTCGGCTACTACGTCGAGATCGACCACGGCAACGGCTTCGCCACCGTCTATGGCCACATGGCGGAGATGCCCTACGTCGCCACCGGTCAGGCGGTCAACCAGGGTGAGGTCATCGGTCCGATGGGGAGTACCGGGCTCTCGACCGGCCCCCACGTTCACTTCATGCTCACGGTGAACGGTGGCACCGTCGATCCCCTCGGCTATCTGGGATGACCCGCATCCTTCCGGGTGGTCCGGCGACATCGTCCCGGACAGTCCCGTCATTGCCCGATACGGTGCCGCTTCGACATGACCAAGGCATCCTTCTGAACACGTCGTCGTGGACGACGACAGACGATTCCTGCTGAACCGGGGGCATGCCCGGGAACGGGCCCGACCCCGGGCGGCGGTCAGGCCCGGGTTATCGCTGGCTAGCCGGGAAGCCCGGGTGGCGGCACCCCACGTCCGTCCGTCACGCTTCTTCGAGGAGTCCAGGGCCGATGGACCGCTTGTCGGCGAAGGAACGGCGCGAGCTGGCGAGACGGCTGACGGCGGGAGAGCCGTTGCCCGCCCAGTACCGCGACGTGCTCTTTCCCCCGGTGCCCGAACCGAGACTCATTTGGCCGGGGCAAGGGACCATGGAACCGGCGGGCGTCCCGGCTGATCTTGGCCCGCGGCCCGTGGAGCGGGTGACCGGCAATGTCGCCAAGCCGGTGGCGTGCGTCGAGGTGGCCGCGTCCGGCCAAGAGGTCGCGTCTGGCTCACCACCTGGTCAGGGCTGGGTGAATCGCCTCATCCTCGGGGACAACTTCGCCGCCTTGGGAGTTCTTGACCGCTGGGACGAGGCCGCCATCGCGGCGGCGGGCGGCATCAAGCTGATCTACCTGGATCCCCCCTTCCTCACGGGCGCGAACGTCCGGGCCGATGTCCCGATCGGCGACGTGGGAGACGGGAGATCCGTGTCGGTCCCGGCGTTCCACGACGCGTGGCCGGGTGGCCTCGCCGCCTACCTCTCTATGATCACTCCCCGCCTCGGGTCCCTCCACCGCTCACTGGCCACGGATGGGTGCTTGTTCTTCCACGCTGATGTCAGGGTCTCGGCGGCGGTTCGCCTGGTCCTCGACGAAATCTTCGGCGCCGGGCGCCTCGTCAACGAGATCGTCTGGTCCTACGGTCTCGGCAACGCCCGGGCCCGCCGGGCCTTTGCCCCGAAACACGACACGATCCTCTTCTATGCCAAGTCAGGCCATTACCGGTTCGACGCCCCACGCGGGCCGGTGACCCCGGCGATGACCGCCAAGTACCGGCACGTCCGGCCGGACGGAAGCCGGTTCATGCGATCGTATGGCCGGGAATACACCCTCCGCGGCGGCAAACCGGTCGGGACGGTCTGGGACCTGCCCAGTATTTCCCCGACCGGACGCGAGCGGGCCGGCTACCCGACCCAGAAGCCCGAGCGCCTGCTGGAACGGATCATCTCGGCGGTCACGGCGCCCGGGGACCTCGTCCTGGACCCGTTCTGCGGCTCCGGCACCACGATCGCCGTCGCGGACAGGCTCGGGCGGCGCTGGGTCGGCATCGACAGCAGCCCGCTCGCCATCCGGACGTGCCGGAATCGCCTCCGGGCGGGCGGCGCCACGTTCGACATCCAGACGGTCATGGCGAGCCCGGGAGATGAGCCGGAGCTGACGGGTCTCGCCTACCGTTTAGGTCCCGTCGCTGTCGCGTCCATCCGCGGTGACCAGTGGACGGTGGAGCTCGTCGATGTCCGGGTCTCCGGGCCGCCCGTGGCCGGCCCGCCACCGCGGCGGGCTGGCCAGGTGACCGTCCGCGATGGCGTCCTGGTCCGGATCGGGAGGGGCGGCGACCCGGACGGGGGTGACGATCCCCTGACACGGCATTGGAGCGATTGGCTCGACGGTTGGGCGGTCGGGACCATGAGCGCCCACCACGGCTTCGTCGCCCTCTGGGAAGCCAACCGTTCCCGCACCGACCGGGTGCTGCCGACCCGGGCGACCTTCACCGTCACGGAGGACCGGCCGGCCGGGGACCAGCTCACCGCGCGGGTGACCGACGTCTTCGGTCGCTGGTGGGACGCGCCGGTGCGGGCCGGGTGACCCGTCCGTGCCCCGTGGCGCTGGGCGTGCTGACTGTCACCGCTGACCCATCACGTCGTGGATCGGCCCAGGCCTGGACAGACGGGAGCCACTCGGACCACGCCGTTGGGTGAATCGGGGGAGGAGGACCATGGTGGAGATCGACTGGCTGATGTTGGCGGACAGCGCCGGAGTGGTCGCGAACACACGCTCTATGCCCGGTGGCGGCAGGGACCCGGTCACCGTCCACGATGCGTTTCCGGCCGTCCATCCATGCGCCGTGGCGGCGGTCTTCCGCGTCCCCTGGGAGGCGACCGATCGGGCCCGGGCGATCGAGATCGAGGATGAGGACGGCGACACGCGGGCCAAGGTCACGTCCCAGGTCGCACCCGGCCGGCCCCCGAGTCTCGCCCACGGCCTAGCGCAACGGGTGCAGTTCGCGGTCCACCCCAGTCTCCGGCTGAACGGTCCGGGTCACCAGGGCGTCATCGGCCGGATCGATGGCGTCGAGGCGAAGCGTGTCCTGTTCACCGTGGTGGGCGGACCGGCGGTCCGGCCACGGCCCAACGGTCGGCCAGTTTCCGGATGACGACCGTACTGCTCGTTAACCTGGCCGCGACCCTGTTCATGACCGGCCTGATCTGGTTCGTCCAGGTCGTCCACTACCCCCTCTTCGCCCACGTCGGCGACCCAGGATTCTCGGCCTATGCCGCGGTCCATTCCGCCCGGACGACTCGCGTGGTCGCTCCGCCGATGATCGTCGAGTCCCTGACGGCCGTCGCGCTGGCGCTTTCCCCTCCCCCGGAGATCCCCGCCCCGTGGGCGTGGGCCGGGGTGGGTCTCGTAGCGATCATCTGGGTCTCCACGGCGCTGCTCCAGGTGCCGCGTCACCGGGCCTTCGCGGCCGGGTTCGACGGGGATGCCTGGCGGGCGTTGGTCTGGTCGAACTGGCTCCGGACCGTGACCTGGACAGCCCGCGCGGTGTTGGTCAGCGCGATGGTCGCCCGGGTCGTGGCCGGGTGAGCCGGGCCGGAGCACCGTCGCGATTCCCGGCAGGCATCCTCCCCTTCGGTGTCCGCCCGATCACGGCGGACGACGCCGTGACCATCTGCCACTGGCGCTACCCGGGTCAATACGCCTTCTATGACTACGACCCCCAAGACTGGCGCTCGATGCTGGCGCCGGAGGCGAACTACTTTGCCGTGACCGACGCCGGCGGAGCGGTCGCGGGCTTCCTCACCTTCGGTGCCAACGCCAGGGTCCCCGGAGCCCAAGACGCCGGCCTGTACCGGGAGGACGCCCTGGATCTCGGCCTCGGGTTGCGTCCCGACCTCACCGGCCGGGGATTCGGCCAGGCGTTCCTCGCCACGGCCCTGGCGTGGGCGACGGAACTCGTCCGCCCTGCCATGGTGCGGCTGGTGGTGGCCGCCTTCAACACCCGGGCGATCCGGGCCTACGAACGGGCCGGGTTCCGGCGAGGGCCGACCTTCACCAGCCTCGTCCATGGCCGGGACGTGGTCTTTCTCCTGATGTCCCGGCCCGGGACGGGGGACGTGCTCGATCGCGAATGGGTGCCCCGTGGTTAGGGGTCGCGGCACATATCCCGCGACGAGACCAGCGGACCACCACCGGCAGGGTGTCCTGGCCGATACCCGGGCCGGGCGAGACGAGAAAGAGAGGACCGCCATGCAGTGCCCGTTAGACGGAGAGACTCTCGTGATCTCGGAACGGCAAGGGATCGAGATCGACCATTGCCCCCGCTGCCGCGGCGTCTGGCTCGACCGGGGGGAGTTGGACAAACTGATCGAGCGGTCGGCGATCGCGATGGGTCCATCGTCACCCGAGGGCTCCCGCGATCGCGACGAGGCATCGCGACGGCCAGAGCCACGATTCGGTACGGACACACGCCCTCGCCACGACGACGACGATGACGACGATCGCTCCCACCGGCCGGGCGAGCACGGAAAGCCGCGCAAGCGCCGCTCCTTCCTCGACGACCTGTTCGACTTCGGCTGATCGACCCGCCCGCGTGTCTGGTCGCGCGGGAACGGGAGGAGCAGCCTCTCGATGAGCGACCTCCGCGAGGATCAACAGCCGCGAGCGGTCGCGCCGGCCGCGTCAGATCGAGACCAGGCCGCGTCGCACCGCGGCCTGGTCGCTGCCCTCGTGCGGGACGGGTCGATCCGCTCCCCGGCGATCGAGGCCGCGTTCCGCACCGTGCCACGCCACGTCTTTCTGCCCGGGGTGCCGCTGGATCAGGTCTATCGAGACATTCCCATCGTCACCAAGCGGCGAGCCGACGGTGTGCCGATCAGCTCGTCGTCCCAGCCGGCCGCCATGGCGATCATGCTCGAACAGCTCGACGTGCGGCCCGGTGACGAGGTGCTGGAAATCGGTGCCGGGACCGGCTACAACGCGGCCCTCCTCGCCCACCTCGCCGGGCCTGAGGGATCGGTCACCTCCCTGGACATCGACGCCGACATCGTCGCCGGGGCGCGCCGGGGCCTTCGGCGGTCCGGGCTCGGCACCGCCACCGCGCCGGTGACGATCGTCTTGGCCGACGGAGCCGATGGCTGGCCCGCCGGGGCACCGTTCGACCGGATCATCCTGACCGTCGGCGCCTGGGACCTATCTCCGGCATGGCAGGGCCAACTCGCGCCGGGCGGTAGGCTGCTGGTGCCGCTCTGGTTCGGCGGCGCCCAAAGGACGATCGCCTTCGACTCCCGGCCGGACGGCACCCTTGAAGCGCGATCCATCACCGCCTGCGGATTCATGCGATTACGGGGGTCGGCCGCCGGTCCCGAGGGGTTCGTCAGTCTCGCGGCGATCGAGCCCGGCCTGACCGTCACCCTGGACGACCGGGCCCGGGTCCCGGTCCCGGCCATCGCCACCGTCCTCCGCCGACCAGGATCGATCCAGCCCACCGCCGTGGCGATCGACGGCGACGGCATGGCAGCCCTGGGACTCTGGCTGGCACTTCACGAGCCCCGCTTCTGTTCACTCTTCTCGGAAACCGGAGCGTCCGTCGTCATCCCCGCGCTCGGGGATGACTGGGAGATGACCGCCGGTCTCCTCGACGATCAGGGTGCGGCTCTCTTGCGGCCCGCCCGGGATGACGAATCGGAACACGGGATGCTCACCGTCCAGGGCTACGGCGACGCGGCGAGGCTGGTCGAGCGGCTGGTCGGAATCGTCCGGGCCTGGGACGATCGCGGACGGCCCGATGATGCACGGTTGCGCGTCACCGCCCAGCGGATCGAGCCGGACTCGCTACCTCCTCTCCCCGGGTCGCACGATACCGGGGAGGCACCCCTGGCCGGGGATGTCCAGTGGCTGACCAAGCGCTGGTATCGCTTCGGCATCAGTTGGACAACCGGCGAGCTCACCGCGGACCCAGACTGACCCACCCGGCCGGGATGATAGGATGCACCGGACGACAGGTGTGATCCCACCCCACAACCCGACAAAAGGAGCGAAGGAATGGAAACGCGTCGCCTCGGCAAGACCGGGCACCAGAGCACCGTCATCACGTTTGGGACCTACGCCATCGGCAACGTCTCCCAGGCGGTCGCCGACGAGACGATCGAGTGGGCTTTGGAGCACGGCATCAACCACTTCGACGTCGCCCCCAGCTATGCCGAGGCCGAGCTGCGCCTGGGGGACTACCTCCACCGCCATCCCCAACCGGATCTCTTCATCAGTTGCAAGACCGAGAAGCGGGACCGGGGCGAGGCGGACGAGGAGTTGCGCCGCACCCTCGACCGTCTCGACCGGGAGCGGTTCGACCTCTATCAGCTCCACGCCGTCTGCACGATGGCCCACCTGGAGGCGTGCTTCGCCCCCGGTGGCTCGATGGAGGCGATCCTGGCCGCCCGCGAGGAAGGGGTCGTCACCGACGTCGGGATCACGGGCCACGGCCCCGAGGCCCCGGCCACCCATCTCGCGGCGCTCGACCGGTTCCCCTTCTCGACCGTGATGATCTCCAACAATCCGGTCATGGAGGCGATCCCGGCGGTCAACGCGGCCTGGCAGCGGTTGCTCGAGCGGTGCGGCCGGGACGATGTCGGGATCCACGTCCTGAAGGCGACCGCCAAGGCCCCCTGGAAAGACCGCGAGCCGACCTTCAATACCTGGTACGAACCGCTGACCGAACAGTCCGAGATCGACCGGGCGGTCGCCTGGGCCCTCGCCCGGCCGGTGACGACCCTCTGCACCTCCGGCGACCTGGCGATCTTCCCGATGACGGTCTCCGCCGCGGAGCGCTACCGCGACATCCCCGTTCAGGAGCGCGACGACCTGCTGGCGGCGGTGCCTGACTACGACAACATTTTCGTCGAAGCCAGCGCCTGACCCCGACGCAGCACGCATCGTCCCGTCCCACCTCACCCGGCGACCCTCGCCGGGCGACGCTTCGCGGGCGACGTCACCATCGACGATGGCTCGACGTGAGCCGAGAGGTTGCCCTGAGCGGACCGCGCCGCCGGGTCGTCCTCAGGCGTGGGCTCCGGACGAGCATCACTGGCGTTCGACCCACTCGCCACCGGTCCCGTGGCGGGCCATGGCGAAGTGGGCCACGGCACCCTCCACAGACCGCATCATCTCCACCGTGCCGGGCTGGGAGGTGAACAGCAACACCTGGCGGCCGCGGGCGACATCCTGCAGGGCCCGCGCGACGCCCATCGCCCGTTCCGGATCAAAGTTCACCAGGACATCGTCCAACACCAGGGGGACGGTTCCGACCCGAGACGTGAACGCGGTGGCCAAACCCAGCCGCAGCGCGAGGTAGAGTTGTTCGAGGGTGCCCCGGCTCAGGACCTCAGGCGATCGGATCGAACCGTCCCGAGCCTCGATCGCCAGGTCGCCCGAGGCCCCGACCACCCGGAAAACCCGCCGGTACTGCCCGCCGGTGATCCGCTCGAACGACCCTGACGCCTGGCGCAGGACCTCCGGCTGGCGTTCGCGTTCGACCCGGGCGACCATCTCCCGGAGGAGTTCGCCCGCCATCGCCAGGACCGTCGCCTCCCGCCGTGAGACCTCGCGTTCGGCCAGCGTCGCGTTTCGTTCGAGTTCCAGGTCGGCTACCTCGGTCGATGCCTCCATCGCCCGAAGCCGGACCGCGGCCTCCGTCGCCCGCTGGCGGGCGGTGGCGAGCGCGTCCGTCGCCTCGCGTTCTGCCCGCTCCGTCGCCTCGATCTCCCGGCGCCAGGACTCGGGGTCGCCATCGGCGAGCCGGGCCACGGTCGCGTCGAGGTCCCCACCGCCGGCGATCGCCTCGATCTGGGCATCCGCGGCCCGGATCGCCTCCGCGATGGCGTCGCGCTGTCTTCGGTTCTCCCGCTCGGCCGCTAGCCGTCCCACCAACTCCCGGACGGCCGCCACCGTGGCCGGTCCACGTTCGATCCGCCCGGCCGTGCCCCGAGGCGGCGACCCTCTCGACCCAGACGTCTCATCGTCCGCGGCCTGAACCGGCGGGTCGGCTTCCACCATCCCCGAGCCTGCCAGCCCGGCCAACCCGGACTCGACCCGCTCCACGGTGTCCCACAGCGTCGTCGCCTCGTCCGTCGTGGTCTCCTCGTCGGCGAGTCGCTGGCGACCGCTGTCGATGAGGTCGAGGAAATCGAGCACCCCGTGAGGTGGCAACGATGACGGCAGCGGAGTGGTCGAGAGCCAAGCGGTCCATTCTGCCGCCACCGCGGCACGCTCGCCGGCCCGCTCCGCCTGTTCCGCCGCCCGGACATCCACCGCGGCGAGAGCCTCGTGCTCTCGCTCGACGGCAGCGGCCAGGTCGCCTCGCCGGTCCTCGGCTTGGCGTAACGTCTGGAGGGCGTCGGTGGCCCTGCGATCGGCCTCTTCCAGATCGAGACCGGTCGGCTCCGGGCTGCACCCCGCCGCCGACGCGTCGGCGGCCATCGCCGTCCGCACATTCGTCAGCCGGGCCGTCTGCTCCTCCAAGGTAGCCATGGCGGCGGCATAGCGGGCGCCGACCCGCGCCTGCCTCGCCGATCGCTCCCGCGCGCTCCGCCGCATCTGGGCGCTCAATGTGGTGCCGAGCAGCAGGGCGACGACGCCGGCGATCGCGAAGGAGACGGCAGGTGCGACATCGTCCCCGATGAACGTCCAGACCGCCGCCGCGAGGAGGACGAGACCGGCGAGCGTCAACGATCGGCCGAGCCAGTGGATGCCCCCGGTCGCCTCCGCGGTGGCCGTCTGGAACCGCAGCTCTTCCAATCCGTCGAGGGTGGTCCGCGCCACCTGGACCTGGAGGATCCCGCTCGTCAGGTCGGCCCGCCGGGCTCGCATCCGGCGGATCGCCGCCTGGCGCCCCACCAGCGTGCCCTCGTCGATTCCGGCCGTCATCGCCGCGATCGCGGCATCGAGTTCGGCCCGCTGGCGGACTTCTCGCGACACCCTGCCCCGGGCGGCCAGCACCTCGCGGGCCGCCACGTCGGCCGCCCGGTCAGCCTGGTCCAGGCGATCGGCGAATGCCATGGCCCGCTGGCGCGCCGCTCCGGTGTCCCCGACCATCCGCAAC
>JACCVE010000158.1 GCA_013698285.1 Chloroflexia bacterium
CAGTTCTTCCGGGGTCCCCTCGGCCAGCGTCGAGAGGGCGGAGATGACCTCGGGCCGGAACCGGCGGTGGCGGGCGGGGGCGGGGTCGATGACCGTCCCCCCCCCGATGGTCCGGCTGGGCGACGGCCTGCGGATGATCAGGCGGTCCCCCCGGGCCACGGCGACCGGTTCCCGGAGGCGGACCTGGACCCACCCCTCGTCCCCGGGGGCGATCGATTCCTGGTCCAAAATCGTGACCCGGACCAATCGTTCGGCCGCACCGGTGAACAGTTCCACTTCGTCGTTCTGGGTCAATGGGCCCGGGGCGTCGTCCAGCAGCCGCAGCCGTAGGTCGAGGCGGTCGGCGGGCCGGAGGGCACCCGCGGGCGCCAGCACATCGCCCCGCCGCACGTCCGCCACGTCCAGCCCGGTCACATTGACGGCCACCCTGGTGCCGGGACCGATCCGGTCCAGCCCCGCCTGGTGCGACTGGAGACCCCGGATCCGGACCGCCCGGCCCGAGGGGAGGTGGCGCAGCTCCTGGCCAATGTTCAAGGCACCACCGGAGAGGGTCCCCGTCACCACGGTCCCGAAGCCGGGGATACTGAAGGCGCGGTCGATCGGCAGCCGGGGCGGCCCGCTGGTGACACGGTCCGGCACCCCGGCCAGGACATCGTCCAGGGTGGCGAGCAGGTCCGGCAGGCCATCGCCCCGGAGGGCCGCGACCGGCACGATCGGTGCTCCGGCGAGGCTGGAACCCCGCAGCCACTCGGTCGTCTCCTCTTTGACCAGGTCCAGCCAGTCCCCATCGACGGTGTCGCGCTTGGACAGCACGACGAGGCCGTGCCCGACCCCGAGCAGGTCGAGGATCGCCAGGTGTTCCGCCGTCTGGGGCATCGGGCCCTCGTCGGCGGCGATGACCAGCATCGCCGCGTCGATCCCGCCGATCCCGGCCAGCATATTCTTGATGAACCGTTCGTGGCCGGGCACATCGACGATGCTGACATCGCGCCCGGCCGGTGAGCGCAGCCACGCGAACCCGAGGTCGATGGTCATCGCCCGGGCCTTCTCCTCGGCCAGCCGGTCCGGGTCGATCCCGGTCAGGGCCCGGACCAGGGTCGATTTGCCGTGGTCGACGTGTCCCGCCGTTCCGATGACCGACGTTTGGGCGGGCTGGTCGGCGCGGGACGAGCCGGCGGCGCCGGTCGCGGCAGTGGTCGGGACGGGTGCGGTCACGGGTCCTCGGGGATGATCCGGCGCCACGGGCGTGGTCGGGAGCGCGGGCTCACCAGGCCGCCCTGGTGCAGCCGAGTATAGCGGAGCGGACCTGGCCACCGGTGATACGGTGCGATCGTGCGATTGGCCCGGGGACGGGGTGGGCCGGTGTCGCCGTCTCCAGAAGATGGGAGCCGGCGTGGACGATTGGGGCAAATGGGGCATTGCCAGCACCCGTGACCCCATGGAAAGATCGAAGCATCGCGTACCCGGCGCTGACCAGCTCCGGGCGACAGCGCCGGTGATGGGTCGCGATGCGATCACCAGGGAGCCGTGGGACGTGTATGGGGTCTCGGGGCAGAGTTGGACGGGAGACCAATGCGAACGTCACCACGCCGGCGGAGGGCCAGCGAGCCGGAGATGGGCCGGCTCGGGACCGTCTTCTACGTCACCTGCCTGACGATCTTCGCCATCCTGGTGCTCGTGGCGCTGTACACCCAATTGTGGTGGATCGCGGCGGTGGTCGCGGTGATGGGGGTCATCTTCCTCTACGCGGGCTGGTTCGTCCTGGCCCGCGCCTGGCGGGTGCGCGAAGCGCCGCGGCGGCGGCCGATCCGTCGCCGCTGACCGGGACTGGGCCGCCGCCTACGCGGGGCGCTCGGCCAGGGTGATCTCGGTCTCGACCGTCTCGTCGCCGCGCTGGACCGTGACGGGGACCGTGTCGCCCGGTGCGTAGTTGAAGAGCACCTCGATGAACGGCGTATCGTCATCGATGCGCTCCCCGCCGATCTCGATGATCACGTCGCCGGGCTCGATCCCCGCCTCTTCGGCGGGCGAATCGTCGCTGACGGCGATCACGACCTGGCCATAATCGACCGAGAGGTCCGCCTGGGCCACGATCACGTCGGTCACCGGCAGGCTCTCGACCCCGAAGAAGGGGTAGAGCACTTCCCCGTTGTCGATCAACTGGCCGACCACGTCCTGCACGGTGCTGGACGGGATGGCGAAGAACAGGCCCTGGGCGGGGACGCCGCCCGATTCGGGGATCCCGAGGGTGTTGACGCCGACCACCTCGCCGGCCAGGTTGAACAGCGGGCCGCCGGAGTTACCGGGGTTGATCGCGGCGTCGTGCTGGACCAGGTTGGTGTAGACCGTCTCGGCCGACTGGAACTCCTGCGGGGTCCGGCCGATCGCGCTGACGATGCCCTCCGTCACCGTGTTGGTGAAGGTGCCGAGGGGAGAGCCGATCGCCAGGACCGTCTCACCGGGCAGGAGGGCGTCGGAGTCGCCGAAGGCGACGATCGCCGGGGTCTCCCCCTCCACCCGGAGTACCGCGAGGTCGCTAGTGGCGTCCGCCCCGATCAGTTCGGCCTCCCGTTCCTCGCCGGTCGAGAGGAACACGGAGAAGTCGTCGCCGTTGGCGACGACGTGCTGGTTGGTCACGACAGTGCCGTCCTGGTCGATGAAGAAACCCGTCCCCGCGCCCTGGGGGATCGATTGGTCGGTGGAGGTGCCGGCGATCACCTGGCGATTGATGACGGTGACGACAGCGGGATTGACCTGTTGGACGACCTCGACCGCGGTCATGGCCTCGGCGGTGCCCGCCGACTGGGCCAGGGCTGCCGGGGTGCGTAAGCCGCCGGATGGCGAGGCGATGGCCGCGATGACGAGGGCGCCGAGGGCGACTACGGCGATGAGGGCGAGGCCCAGGACTGCTCGGGCGTGGTGCGTTGAGATCACGTGGAGACTCCTGTCGATCGACGGTCTTGAGCGTAGGCCGGAGACGCCGGGACGGTGGCGTGGCGGGCGTCGAGCCGGTGGTGGGACGGGGCCGTGCAGGAAGCGTGCCCATCCCGATGACCTGGCTACCCGGATGGTGGCTGGCGCGACGGCCATGCCCGGGACGCCCCGCGTCGGCCGGTTGGGTCGCCGGTCGTCATCGGGTCGGGAACGCTCGGCGGCCTCGCCGCCGCGGGCCGATGGCCGGACGAGGTGACACGGAACGGTGACCGGGAGGGGATGGCACGTGGGGAAGAATGATGCCGGGGGACCATGGAAACGGGGGTGAGGACGACCGAGGGCCGTGCTCACCCCCGTGTTCGAGATGGCCTTCGCGCCGTGGCTGGCGGCGCGAGAGGGTTCGGACACTGATCGCCTGGCCGGTATGACCGGACGAGGTGCGCGGGCCACCGGGGGGTGGCCGCGCCGGGGACCGTTGCAGCGGCCCCGGTCCTATCGAGCCACTCCCCGCCCGGCCGTGGCCGCGTGAGGAGGGTCGAGAGTCCCACCGCCCTGGCCTGAGCCGGCGGCGAGGGGACCCGCGAGGATGTTCGGCCCGTCGTGGCGAGGGAGGGGGAAAACCACGACGAGCGACACCTTCGCTCCCGTAGTCTACTGACTGATAGTCACAGCTTCATGGTCCAATGGGATACCGTCTCGGGTCCGTTGGTGCCGTCCGCTGAATCGGGTGTTCACCTGGCCCATCGGGAGTCGCGGCCGCGGCCGGTGCGTGTGACCATCGTGCCGCCGACAGGCGATGGCGACAACGAAGCGCGGTCATGCGGTCATGCTGCTGTCGGGACGGCCGTCGAGCCGAGGGGGCGGCCAATCCTCCTACCCCGGGACCGCGATGGAAATCCGTCGCCGGCTCCCGGGCCCGGGCCGGCGGCCGAACTCCGGTCTGGTATACCGATGGCGAAGGGCATGAGCGGGTGGGCGACGATGCCCATCCGTAGCCCGGGTATCGTGGCGTGGGGGTCGTGACCGGGCGATCGGTCACCGTCATTCGTCCTGCTGGGCCAGTTCCGCCGGGACGGCATAGGCCGTGCGAACCGGCAGGTCGAGCGTGACGATCGTGACGCGCTGGGACGATCGATGCCCACGGTGGGCGGGTTCCAAGAGAGGACGGGTACATGACCGAGAGCAAAAGGACGATGTTCGGGGGTCTGTTGACGCTCATCATCTCGGCAATCTTCGCATTGACGGCGGTTCCGGGTCTGACGACCCTCGCGGCGCAGGACGAGCCGGTCGAGGACCCCGGACAGGCCCGGGTCCGCATCGTCCACGCCTCTCCCGACGCCGGTCCAGTCGATGTCTACGCGGGTGAAGAGTCCTTGTTCGTCGGGTTGGAGTTCGCCTCCGCCAGCGACTACATCATGATCCCCGCCGGCGAGCAGCAGGTCCGGGTCGTGCCGGCCGGTGGCTCGGTCGATGATGCCGCGATCGACGTGTCCTCGGAGTTCGCCGATGGTGGGACGTACGAGATCGTCGCGGGTGGCCTGCGCGAAGAGATCGAGGGCCAGATCTACGAAGTCAACCGTGGCACCCTCGGCGGTAACAACACCGCCCGCGTGCGGGTAATCCACGCCGCGATCGGCGTCGAGGCCGTCGACGTCGTCACCTCCGGCGGCGAGACGCTCTTCACCGGCATCGAGCCCGGCAGCGCGACCGACTACGTCGAGATCGAAGCGGCGACGCTCGACCTCGAGGTCCGGGCGGCGGGTTCGACCGAGGCCGCCATCACTGCCCCCGGCGTGATGGTCGAAGCCGGACAGGTCTACGACATCTTCGCGATTGGCCAGGCCGAGGACCAGACCCTCCAGCTCCTGCCGCTCTCCACGCTGGCCCTTCCGGCCTGTTCGGAGC
>JACCVE010000161.1 GCA_013698285.1 Chloroflexia bacterium
CAACGCGTTGCCGAGGGGCGCTGAGAACGGTCGTACCTATGACGATGCGGACGGAGCGGACTCGACCGGCTGCCCGGCCGCTTCCCAGGCGTGGATGCCCCCGTCGAGGTGGGCGACCTTGCCGTAGCCCATCCCCCCCATGGCGTCGGCGGCCAGCGCCGAGCGGACGCCCGAGGCGCAGTGCAGGATGATCCGGCGGGCGGGGTCGAACTCGGGGTGGTGGGTGGGGCTGGCCGGGTCGGCCACGGACGCCAGCGCCCCGGTCGGGACGTGGATCGCCCCCGGGATTACGCCGTCCTCCGCCCGCTCGGCCTCCTCGCGCAGGTCGACCAGCAACGGTTCGCCCCCCGCCATCTCCCCGGCCACCTGGTCGGGGCTGAGGTTCTCGACCCGCGCCCGGGCTTCGGCGACCATCTGGGCCATGCTCTTTGCCATCCGTGTCTCCCGTCGTCGTCGTGGTCGCCGGATGGTCCGACCACCGGGTCCCGTCGCGCGGCCGTCCGGTCGGCGATCACGCGGCACGATGTCCCGGTGCCGGTCTCTAATTCTCGAACGGGACGGCGTCCTGGGCGGTCATCCGCGCCCCGACGCGCTCCCGCTCTCGCCCCTGCTCGTACTGGTGGATGGCGGCCTGGACGGTGCCGAGGGCCAGGGTGGCACAGCGGACGCGGCTCTTGACCACGTCGTCGCCCATCTCCTCGACCATCTCGGCGGTGCCGAGGGCCGTTACCTCGTCCAGGGTCTTGCCCGCCACCAGCTCGGTGACGATGCTGCCGCCGGCCTGGCTGATGGTGCAGCCCTCGCCCTCGAAGCTGACCCGCTCGACCCGGTCGTCATCACCGATCTTGAGGTACATCGTGATCAGGTCGCCGCAGCCGGGGTTGCCGCCCCCGAGCTGGAGGTCGGCGTCCGCCATCCGCCCCTTGTTGCGGGGATTCTGGTAGTGGTCGAGGAGGTGTTCGATGTATTCCTGGCGGTCCATGACGATCTTTCCGTGTCCTTCGTGTCCTTCGTGTCCTAAGGGGATAAACGCGGCCCGCGACCAGCCGATGCGCCGGGTCAGGCTCCGGTCTCGATCGGGACGTTGACCAGGCTGCCGTACTCCGTCCACGATCCGTCGTAGTTGCGGACGTTGGGGTAGCCGAGGAGGTAGGTCAGGACGAACCAGGAGTGGCTGGACCGCTCGCCGATCCGGCAGTAGGTGATGACGTCCTTGTCCGGGGTGACCCCCTTGTCACCGTAGAGAGAGCGCAGTTCCTCGACTGGCTTGAATGTCCCGTCCGGGGCCACCGCCTGGCCCCAGGGGATGCTGGCGGCCCCCGTGACGTGGCCGCCGCGCTGGGCGCCCTCCTGCGGATAGCCGGGCATGTGGATCACCTCGCCGCTGAACTCCTGCGGCGAGCGGACATCGACCAGGGCCGGGTGGCCGGAGGCGACCTGGGCCAGCACATCGTCGCGGAAGGCCCGGATCGAGGGGTCGGGGTCGCTGGCGACGTAGGTCGTCGGGGCGTGGGCGGCGACCTCGCGGGTATAGGGCCGCCCCTCGGCCTCCCACTTGGCCCGGCCGCCGTCCATGACCTTGATCCGCTCGTGGCCGAAGTAGGCGAACAGCCAGAAGGTGTAGCAGGCGTACCAGTTGTTCTTGTCGCCGTAGAAGACGACCGTGGAGTCGTTGGCGATGCCGACCCGGCCCATCAGGGCTTCGAATCCGGCCCGGTCGACGAATTCGCGCCGGACCTGGTCCTGCAGGTCGAGGTGCCAGTCCAGCTTGATCGCGCCGGGGATGTGGCCGATGTCGTAGAGGAGGATGTCCTCGTCCGACTCCACGATCCGCACGGCCGGGTCGTCCAGGTGCTCGGCCACCCAGGCGGTCGAGACGAGGACCTCGGGGTGGGCGTAGCCGGTCTCGGTGTCGGTCGCGGCCGGTGCGTGGGAAACCATGGTCGTCGCTCCTCTGGTGGTGGCGCCCGGCCGTGGTGGCCCCGGCGCCGGGAGAACATTGGGAATGGGATGCATGACGGGACACCGGACCCGGGTCCGCGTGACGAGACGCACCGCTCGCGCCATCGGTGATGGGTGCACGGCGCGAGGGGCCGGGACAGCGACGCCGGGAGCGCCAAGCGCGTCCGGGGCGATCGTGTCACCGCCCGCACCACTTCCCAAAGTATAGCGTGCCAGGGCGACCCGGTCCGGGAGCGCGGCACCGCATGGCACGTCGGTCACGGGGCGGGCGGGGCGAAGTCCCTCCCGGAGTGCCACCGGCGAGGTGCCAGCGGGGGCCGGGTATCACGGGATGCCGGTGGGCGTCGGACGCGGGCGTGGGGGGTCCGTACCGCTCGCCCGGACGGCGGGTGGGGGTCAGGAACCCGGTTGTCCGGAGCCAGACGTGGTGGTCGGGCACGGCGACAGGACATGAGGTCTTGCCCGCGGGGGTGTTGCGTATCCGCTGTGTGCTCGCACGAAGAACCGCTCCACGGAGGACGCCTCCCTGGAGGGAAGAAAACGTTACCTTCCCGCCGTGCTCCACGATGTGGTGCCCCGTGCCGGGTGATGCCGGGACGCCGGATACCATCCCGCCCCGGGGACGGGCGACGCGCCGTGTGGACGGAGATGGCGCGGGAGACGCGGGGGTCGCCCTACGCGGCGATGACCTCGAACGGTGTCGCGGCCATGGCGTGCGGTTGGGCCAGTTCCTGCCCGGCGAGCAGGAATTCGGCCAGGGCGAAGCCGACCTGGAGCGTGTTCTCGAACCGGCCGGGTTCGACCAGGGTCAGGGCCCCCTGGGCCACGATCCACTTCGGCGCCCCGACGACCTCCTCGTTCTCGTCGAACAGGGCGTCCATCTCGTAGAAGGCTGGTACCAGGGCCTCGAAGTCCCGGGTCGTGGTCGCCAGCACCTGGTGGATCACGGCCGGTTGGCCGAGCAGGAGGAACGAGTCGTTGCTCAGGTGGCCGATGCTGACCGTGGCGGTGGCGGTAGCGTTGCGACGCAGCAGGACGCTGAGCAGGACGACGAACTGGTCGAGGCTGGTGCGCCCGAGGTCTTGCTCGTAGTCGTGCGACGCCTTCAGCGTCAGGAGGCCGGCGGCGAACAGCTCGCGGGTGACCAGGCGCCGTTCGAGCTCGTCGAGGATCGAGCGACGGTGGGGGAAGTTGGTCAGGTCGTCGAGGAGCTGGGTCCCGTTGCCCGGGGACAGCATCTGGACCTGGTGGACCAGCTCGGTCGGGTCGCACGGGGCCGCGGCCACGGCATCGACCGGCATGTGCGGCAGGACCCACGCGGGCGGAATACCGTCCTCGACGAGGAGCAGGGGGATCCCGGCGGTGAGGGGATTGTGCTTGAACCGCTGGCAGAGGTGGGCCGTCTCTCCCCCGGACCCGTCGCCCTGGATCACGACCACGTCTGGGGGGGCGCTGATCGCCTGGGCGAAGGCGCGGGCGCGGCAGTCGGAGACCGTGGTCGTCCAGCCGTTGCTCGTGAAGAGGGGCTCGGCGGCAGGGGCGATCTCGCGGTCTGGGTCGACGACCAGGATCTGCATCAGGGCGACCTTCGTTTCGCTGGGGAGGGTCCGGCCGGGACGAGGCGGCCGGCCTCCCTTGGGGTATTCACGCCTTCATCCTAGCCCGCCGGTGACGCCCTGGCATCGGCCGGGCGACACCCATTCGTCACCGCTCCGACGGGACGATCGGACGGGGGGACTAGGCTGCTCGGGGTACCACGATGGCACCATGCCGAACGAGCAACGCGGTGGGCGAGGTGCTTGGGACGGGAAGGCGTGTCAGATGAACCGGGCGACGGCGCGATCGATCGCCGGTGGACGCTCGACCAACCCCCGGAAGAGCGATCGCGAAGACCCGGGAGGGCACGAGAACCCCCCGACGGAAACGTTGCTCAATTGAATTCAGGTATCATGGAAGACGGTCGCGGAGAACATGATCCGATGTCCGGGAGGACCTCGTGTTCTCTAGCCTTCTCAGCATGCGTTTTCGGCCGAGACCGCGCTACGCCCGGGCGACAGACGGTGCCCACGGGGGTACCTGACCATCCGGCCACATCTCATGGCCGGGGGACGGCACCTCCCAGGAGGCCGCGCGGGCCGGCGCCTCGCCGTGTCGTCGATGCCTAACGGCGAATCCCGGCGGGGACCACGGCGGCCAGGGCCTGGCGCAGGTCCTCGACCAGGTCGGCGACGTGCTCGATGCCGACCGAGAGGCGGACCAGGGTGTCCTCCACCTCGGCGCCGGTCCCCGCCACGCTGGCGTGGGTCATCCGGCCCGGGTGCTCGATCAGGGATTCGACCCCGCCGAGGCTCTCGGCGAGCTGGAAGACCCGCGTCCGCCCCGCCACCTCGGCGGCGATGTCCGGGCCGCCCCGGGTGGTGAAAGAGACCATCCCCGAGAAGCCGCGCATCTGGCGGGCGGCGACCTCGTGCCCGGGGTGATCGGCCAGGCCGGGGTAGAAGACCCGGTCGACCGCGTCGTGCTCCCGCAGGAACTCGGCGACGGCCATCGCGTTGGCGCCGTGGCGCTCCATCCGGACCGCCAGGGTCTTGATCCCACGCAGGGTCAGCCAGCAGTCGAACGGCCCCGGCACGGCCCCGGCGGCGTTCTGGTGGAACTTCAAAATGTCGAGGCTCTCGTCGTCGTTGCCGACGATCGCCCCGCCGACCACGTCGGAGTGGCCCCCGAGATATTTGGTCGTGCTGTGGAGGACAAAGTCGGCGCCGTGGTCGAGCGGGCGCTGGACGGCCGGCGAGGCGAAGGTGTTGTCGACCACCAGCCGGGCGGGGTGATCGGCCAGGACCCCGGCGACGCCGGCGATATCGACGATTTTCAGGTAGGGGTTGGTCGGTGTCTCGACCCAGACCAATTTGGTCTCCGGCCGCAGGGCGGCCCGGACGGCGTCGAGGTCGGCCATGTCCACCAGGTCGAAGTCGATGCCGTAGTTGGCGACCACCTTGGCCGCCAGGCGGTAGGTGCCGCCGTAGGCGTCGTCGGACAGGAGAAGATGGTCGCCCGGCCGGAGCAGGTACATCATCAGGTTCTGGGTCGCCGCCAGGCCGCTGGCGTAGGCCAGGCACCAGGCGCCACCCTCCAAACTGGCCAGCACCTGGTGCAGGGCGGTCCGGGTCGGGTTGTCGGTCCGGGAATACTCGTAGCCCCGGTGGACGCCGACGGCCTCCTGGACGTAGGTGCTGGTCTGGTAGATCGGGGGGATGACCGAGCCGGTGACCGGGTCCGGCTCCTGGCCGACGTGGATGGCGCGCGTGTCGAAGTGGTCGGCGGACCAATCGGCCGCGTCCGGGCCGCCGTGCGCGCCGTCGCCCGGGGTGAATCGCCGGTCATCCATGGGTGCTCTCTCCTGATCGTAGGCGGGGGACGCGAGCGGGCGGAACTCGTCTCGAAACCCGCGGCCCTGGTCCGGTCATGCTACCACCGGCGGTCCCGGAGTTCGAATCCGGCCGGCGAAACCGCGTCACCGGTCTCGCCGGCATCACCGGCCCGTGGTCCGTGATGGTGACTCACGATCATTCCTGCCAGGCACTGTCCCTATCCGTCACCACGACTTCCCCCCGCATGAAGTAGTGCAGGGTGCACCGGTAGGAGTAGGTCCCCGGCTCGGTGAACGTGTGGGCGAACTCGCCCGTGACCTGGTTCGGGGACTCGAACGCGTCGCCGATGACGTTGTGCTCCTCTTCCCCCTCCCAATTCCAGGTGAGGGTGCTCCCGGCCGGGACCTCGACCGCGGCCGGGTCGAACTCGGAATCGCGGATCGACACCTCGGTCACCCCGCCGACCGGGTCGCCGGGATCGAGCATGGCCCGAAACACCAGCGTCAGGGCGACGCCGGCGATGGCCAGGACGAGGAGACCGCCAACGATCAAGCGCACGGGGCGGCGCGAGCGGGGAGAGCGCGGGGATGGCGTGTTCATCGGGGTTCCTCCAGGATTCGTAGGCGGTAGGCGGTACGAGGACGCTGCGCTAGGCGGTCTTCGGGGTGCCGTGATCCCGGAACCAGGCCACGGTCTGGCGGATGGCCTCCGGGTGGGGCGTGACCGGCGATGGGCCGAAGGTCGCTTGGAAACGTGTCGCGTCGATCACGAATGGCGCCGCCGTCTGGTACCAGATGTCCGGCAACTCGCGCACCGGGGGGACGAACAGGCCGACCGCGCGGGCCATGGGCTTCGACATCGCGCGGGCTCTGGGAGATCGTCCGGCCGCGTCGAAGACCAACCCGAAGAATTCCCGGGCCGTCAATGGTCCGGCGGCGGGCAACACCCAGGCCTGGCCATCGGCGGCGGCGTCGGTGCCGAGGGTCACCAGTCCCCGGGCGATGTCCCCCAAGAAGTGGAACGTATGCGGCTGGTCGAGTGAGGCTGGCCACGAGACCGTCTTGCCGCGGACCGCGGCGCCGAACACGTGCTCCCCGGCGGCGCTGCCGGCCCCGCCCGGGCCGTAGTAATCGGAG
>JACCVE010000089.1 GCA_013698285.1 Chloroflexia bacterium
GTGTCACGGCGTCCGCGAATTCCCGGGTGGGTCGGGGGTCGTTGGCGCCGCGACGATGGGCGTGCCGGGCGCGACACCGGCCCGGATCGGGTCGAGGCGGCGGCCGTGCTCCGGCGCCGGGTCGGGCTCCATGGGTTCAGGAGAGGCGATGTCCGGTTCCGCCGGGGAAAGCGGCGGTGAATCGACGTCCCCCGGCATCGGGCCGGCGGAGCGATCACCCACACCCGCCTGATCTTCGCCGGCCCGCCCCTCGCCATCCTGTCCTGTGCCGACGGCCTGACTGGCCCGGGCGCGGCTGCTCAGGGCGCTGGTGATGGTGCCGGCCCGGACGGCGGGGTGGCGGCCGAAGTAGCCGACGAAGAGGGCGACGGAGAGGGTCGAGCAGAGGGCCAGGCTGAAGAATGGCCAGCCATACCCCTGGCGAACGATGACCCAGCCCGCCACCAAACTCGCGCCCGAGAACGTCAGGTTCCAGGCCGCGCTGCGCAGGCCGAACACACTGGCCCGGTACCGGGCCGGCAGCACCTCGGCGATGAAGGTCGAATCCAGCGGCCAGGCCATACTGATGCTGGTCGACCGGACCACATGGGCGATGATCGCCGCACCGAGGCTGGGGTTGACGATCAGCAGCACGTACCAGGGGACGATCGACAGCCTGACCATCAGGACCGCGGGCAAACTGCCGACCCTGTTCGCCAGCGCCGGGGCCATCAACCCGATCACCGCCGCGCAGAGGCCGCCCGCCGCGAAGATGTAGCCGATCTCGGAGGAACTCGCCCCCAGCGTCGTCAAGTAGACGTTATAGAAGGGGACCACCATCCCGACCCCGATCGCCATCAGCCCGCCGGCGGCGACGAAGACCGCCACGTCGCGCCGGGCCTGGCGCCGCTCCGTCCCGGACTCTGCCAGTCGCGTCGTCATCCCCGCCCCACCGAGGGAGGTCCGGCACGCCTCACTCATCCGCAGTACCGGCCAGAGCCCGATCGCGGCGACCGCGATGCCGGCCAGCAGGGTGAAACGATAGGTGCCCTCGTCGTTCGCCGCCAGGGCCGGGACCACGTTTCGCAACAGGGGCGGCGCCAGGCCCCCGACCAGCGAGCCGGCGGTGAGGGCCAGCGAGATCAGCGAGAATGTCAGGGCGGCGATGTCGGCCCGCTGGTCCATCCGGCCCCACTCGATGATGAACGGCATCGTCACCGTCGAGAGGAACGCGAGGCCGACCCCGAGCGCGGCCGCGAAGACCAGCAACACGGCGGGTGCGGTCACCAGGGCCAGGGCCGACGCGGCGACCAGGAAGACGCCGATCCCCGCCACCAGGCAGCGCCAGGCCCCGATCCGGCGCAGGACCGGGCCGAAACTCAGGGCAGCCGCCGCGGTGGCCAGCGTCTGGACCGCGTTCAGGGCCCCGATATAGTCCTCGCGCAGGCCCAGCTCGTAGAGGTAGAGGTTGTAGATGAGCGCGAAGACGCCGAACCCGACGTAGGCGACGAGGTTCATCAGCAGGAACAACCTGATGTCCCGCCGGAACCCCCGTATCCGTCGCAGGTAGCCGCTCATCGCCCGCCCGTCTCACCTTCCCCGCCGCATCGCACACTGCCGGGCACAGCCGTGCCCGGGACGCCCATCCAGACCCATCGCCCCGCCGGGTCGTTCTCCGTCCCAGTATACGGCGCGGTTCCGGGGACCGGACCCGCGAAGCGCCCCCGGTGACAGCGAGACCACCCCCCGGTTCCGGAGCGCACCGGCCGGTCGCTCCTCGCCGCGCCCTCCTGATACGGTCTTCGGATACAGCGTCGATTGTTCGATGTTCATCGTCGGAGAGGACCTCGTGTCCGCCCGGGCCACGGTGGTGCGGCGTTCCGGTGATCACGGGTGCTCCTTTGGTCGAGCGATCATCCGGTTTCCGTATCACTCGTCGTTCACCCGGCGAGCCAACCGGCCCTCCGAGCACGCGATACCCTCCCTCGTCGGGCCGACGGCGCGGACCTCGGGCCGATCACCGGCGCGAGGACACGAGGTCCTCCCCGACCGGGACATGGCCGGGTACGCGCCATTCGTAGGGACCGGAGTACGACGGTGGCCCCCCGCACCCGCCAGTGGCCACCACCATATCGCCGGGGAGGACCTGCTGTCTTCCAGCGTCCACCGGCCGCCATCTGACGGCACGTATGCGGTGCGTCGCGGGCACGGGCGACGCGTAGCCGCGTGGAGACCCGCCATGGCGCGGAGCCTCACGCTGCCTTTCCGGTGGTCCTCCCTACCCGTCCGGGGCTGTTTCCCCGGCCGATGTTCCGCCGCCGGTGAACGGCGTGCGTGGCTCGAAGTTGGCCGGGTAGGCGGC